>JAUQVX010000002.1:0-192115 GCA_039794565.1 Gloeomargarita sp. SRBZ-1_bins_9
GCGGGAAGCGGCCAAGTTAAGCGGCATCACCGAGGTGCCTACCAGTCCGTCGCGGGGGGTGGAAACCTTCTTTGATGGGGTGACTTTTGACCCGGCCAACCCCCAGCAGTACCTGGCTCAACTGCAAATCAAGCGCGCGTAAAGGAGGTGCATCCACAATGGTTACGGCTCCCAGTCCTGGTTTTTCACCCCCCCGCTGGCACCAGTGGCGGCAGAAATATGCTCCGCAGGTGCTCCCACCCCTGGTGGGCATTGGGGGATTTTTGCTGCTGTGGCAGGTGCTTTCGATGGCGGGGGTGACCCGGCTGCCGGCCCCCAGCACCCTATTGACGGACGACAGCACGCGCCAATTGCTGCTCAATCCCTTTTTCGACCGGGGGGGCTTGGATAAGGGCCTGTTTTGGCAAACCCTGGCCAGTTTGACGCGGGTGGCCAAGGGTTACGGTGCGGCGGCGGTGGTGGGGGTGAGTTTGGGCATCTGGGTGGGGGTTAACCCCATCGTCAACCGGGCGTTGGACCCCCTGTTTCAGTTCCTGCGCATGATTGCCCCCTTGGCCTGGGTGCCCATTACCCTAATTGCCCTGCCCAATGTACAGACGGCGGCGATTTTCGTGATTTTTATTACGTCTGTGTGGCCCATTTTGCTCAATACGGCGGTGGGGGTGCGGCAGATTCCCCAGGACTACAAGAATGTGGCGATGGTGTTGCAGCTAAACCCCCGCGCCTATTTTTTCAAGATTCTGCTGCCGGCGGCCTTGCCCTATATCTTTACGGGGTTGCGGATTGCCATTGGTTTGGCCTGGCTGGCGATTATTGCGGCGGAGATTGTCATGTCGGGGGTGGTGGGCATCGGCTTTTTCATCTGGGACGCCTACCAGCAGAACTATGTGAGTGAGGTAATCCTGGCGGTGATTTACATCGGCGCGGTGGGCCTGATCCTAGACCGGCTGGTGGCCTGGGTGCAGCGACTGATTGTTCCGCAGCAGTAGGAGGGGTCTATGGCGGTTTTGGTGGCGGTCGAGCAGGTGGAAAAACGGTATCCCTTGGGGGGTGGTCAGTCCTACCTGGCGTTGCAGGGGATTGATTTGGAGATCCAGCAGGGGGAGTTTGTGTCCTTCATCGGCCACTCGGGGTGCGGTAAGTCCACGTTGCTGAATCTGATCGCGGGGCTGGACCAGCCGACCCAGGGGCAGGTGTGGGTAGGGGGTCAGCCGGTGCGCCAACCGGGGCCAGACCGGATGGTGGTGTTTCAGAACTATTCCCTGCTGCCCTGGCTGACGGTGTGGGAGAATGTGGCCCTGGCGGTACAGGAGGTGTTGGGGCATCTGTCGCCGGCGCAACAACGGCAACGGGTGCAACAGTACCTGGAGCTGGTGGGGCTGCTGGCGGCCAAGGACAAGTATCCGGCGCAATTGTCGGGGGGGATGCGGCAACGGGTGGCGATCGCCCGGGCGCTGGTGATCCAACCCCAGGTGCTGTTGTTGGATGAGCCTTTCGGGGCGTTGGATGCCCTGACGCGGGGGCATTTGCAGGAACAGTTGCTGCGTATCTGCGAGGAGCAGCGGGTGACCACCATCATGGTGACCCACGATGTGGATGAGGCGGTGTTACTCTCGGACCGGATCGTCATGCTCACCAACGGCCCTGGCGCCCAGATTGGCCAGATTCTGGCGGTGGACATTCCCCGACCCCGGCGGCGGATGGAGGTGGTGAAACACCCCAGCTACTACAGCCTGCGCAGCGAGGTGATTTATTTTCTCAACCAGCAAAAACGCATCAAACAAATGCGCGCCCGTTCGGCCAAGGCGGTGGCCCGGCACGGGCTGGAAAAGGTGAATTTGGCCCTCGGGTTTGTGCCCCTAACGGCCTGTGCACCCCTGGCGGTGGCCTACGAAAAGGGTCTATTTGCCAAGCACGGTCTGGAGGAGGTGCACCTGGTGCGGGAAAGCAGTTGGCGGGGGATCGTGGACGGGCTGGTGGGGGGCTATTTGGACGCGGCCCAGACGCCGGCGGGACTACCGGTGTGGTTGACCTTGGGGGGCTATCAGGAACGGCTCATCCCGGTGGTTAGCAGCTTAACCATGACCCGCAACGGCAACGGGATTACCTTGGCCCGGCGGTTCTACGAGCGGGGAATTCATACAGCGGCTCAGTTGCGGGCGTACCTCCAGGAGCAAACCACTCCCCCCATCTTTGGCATGGTGCATCCGGCGTCTATGCACAACCTGCTGTTGCGCTACTGGCTGGCGGCGGCGGGGATTGACCCGGACCGGGATGTGCGGTTGCGGACGATTCCCCCGGCCCAGATGGTGGCGGATTTGCGGGCGGGTACCATTGACGGCTACTGCGTGGGGGAACCTTGGAATCTGCGGGCGGCCCTGGAGGGCATCGGCTTTACGGTGGCCACGGACCAGGAATTGTGGCTGGACCACCCGGGGAAGGTGCTGGGGGTGCGGGAGGACTGGGCCATGCGCTATCCCAATACCCACATTGCCCTGGTGAAGGCCCTGCTGGAGGCCTGCTACTACTGTAGCCAACCGCAGCACCACGAGGAAATTCGCCATCTATTGGCCCGCCCGCTCTACCTGGGAACCGATGTGCGCTACATCCAGTTGGGGGAACCGGGCAAGCTCACCTGTGAATTAAACCAACCGGAGTACGCCCACCACCGGTTTTATGGGGAGGGGTTGAACCGGCCCAGCCGTACGGAACACCTGTGGATCATGACCCAGTTGGCCCGCTGGGGCGAGGTGCCCTTTCCCCGCAACTGGCTGGAAATCCTGGAGCGGGTGTGTCGGGTGGATGTGTTTACCATTGCCGCTCGGGAGGTAGGCTTACTGGGCACCGCCCAAACCAGCCGCAGCCCGATTCGCCTGTTCGATGGCAGCGCGTTCACCAGCCAGCAGGACCCCATTGACTACCTGAATCGCTTAGCCATCAAGCGGGATTTTGCCGTAGCCGAAATTGGACTGGAACGGCCCCAGGCGGTATCCCCCGGCTCAGTTATCTAATGCGTTTGGGAGGCAATCATGGCAACCACGACGGCGATGACCGGTGAGACAATGACGGCCCAGGCCCCGCTGTTACACTTTCACCAGGTCAGCAAACAATACGGCCACCTCCTGGTGCTCAACGGCATTGACCTAGAGATTTGCCGGGGGGAATTTATCTGCATCATCGGCCATTCCGGCTGTGGCAAGTCCACCCTACTGAATTTGGCCGCCGGTTTTACCCAGCCCACCAGCGGGGAGGTGTGTCTCCAGGGGCAACCGATTACCAAGCCGGGGCCGGACCGGATGGTGGTGTTTCAGAACTATTCCCTGCTGCCCTGGCTGACGGTGTTTGACAACGTGTTGTTGGCGGTGGAGGCTGTCTATCCCCACAAGCGTCTGCCGCAGAAGCGGGCCATGGTGCGGGAGTATCTCCAGCTAGTGGGGTTGGGGGAGGCCATGGACAAGTACCCGCCCCAGATTTCCGGCGGCATGAAGCAGCGGGTGGCCATTGCTCGGGCGCTGGCGGTGCAACCGGCGGTCTTGCTCCTGGATGAACCCTTTGGGGCGCTGGATGCCATTACCAAAGAAGAGTTACAGGAGGAACTGCTGGCCATCTGGAGCCGCAGCGGCTGCACTGTGTTGATGATCACCCACGACATTGACGAGGCCCTGTTTTTGGCCGACCGCCTGGTGATGATGACCAACGGTCCAGGGGCGACCATCGGGGAGATTTTGGCCATCCCCTTTGACCGGCCCCGCAGTCGCGAGCGCATGCTGGAGGACCCCCACTACTACGAACTGCGCAACCGGGCCTTGGCCTTTTTGTACGAGCGGTTGACGCCCCCGGAACCCTAGTAGGTCTCCACGTGCCAGCGGCCCTGCTTTTTGAGTTCCTTTTGGTACTCGCCCCAGTTCACCCCGTGCTTGGCGGCAGTGGCGGCAAAAGCGGCGTCAATCCCATCCTCCATCCCCCGGAGGCCACACAGGTACACGTGGGTCTTGGGCTGCTGGAGCAACTCCCAGAGTTCTTCGGCGTGTTCCGCCACCCGGTGCTGGATGTACATGCGGCCCCCTTCCGGGTTTTTCTGCTCGCGGCTGATGGCGTAGGTGAGCCGGAACTGGTCCGGGTACTGGGCCTGGAGGGCCTCCAGTTCCTCTTTGTAGAGGATGTTGGCGGTGGTGGGGATGCCGAAGATCAGCCAGGCAAAACCGGTGAACTGGTAGTCTGGGTTAAGTTGGCGCTCTTCGGGTTTGAACATCCGCCACAGGTAGGCTCGAAACGGCGCAATGCCTGTCCCCGTAGCCATCATGATGATATTGGCGTCCGGGTCATCCGGCAGGAGCATTTCCTTGCCCACCGGCCCGGTAATTTTCACCTCTTCGCCCGGCTGTAGGTGGCACAGGTAGGTGGAGCAGACCCCATAGACCTTTTCTTTGGTTTCTGGGTGTTCGTATTCCAACTGGCGCACGCACAGGGAAACGGTCTGGTCGTCCAGGTCGTCCCCATGCCGGGTGGAAGCAATGGAATACAGGCGCAGTTTGTGGGGTTTGCCGTTGGCGTCGGTTCCCGGGGGAATAATGCCGATGCTTTGCCCCTCCAGGTAGCGCAGGTGCCCCCCCCGCAGGTCCAGTTTGATGTGCTGGACGATACCAATGCCCCCGGGGCGCACCAGGGGTTCGTTACTCAAGCACCGGCCGATAAACGGGGCATTGGGGCGATAAATGTTGACCGGAATGTCGGCTTTTTCCTTGACGTGAGTCATGGGTTTGCTGCGTGAGACGGTCTCTTTAGTTGTAGTGCGTTGGGCCGGGGAGTGGCTGGTTTGTTCCGATTTATTTTCTTTATTGGCTAGGGGGGCGGGGAGGGAACCATTGACCGGACGCACCGCCACAATCCGTCCCCCTAGCCGTTGTAGCCGTTGCATTTCTTGATTGAGGCGGTTGTAGGGCACCTGGACATACAGGGCGCCACTGCGGCGAATGGGGTAGTTGAGGTTGGCAGTTGTGGCATTCTGGCGCAGGCCCACCACCTCCAGCACAAACACCCGGTTGTTATAGGACGTACTCGTGGCCAGAGAACTCAACATCACGCAGCTCACCTAGGAAACAGCCATTTTTTTTGTAATGTACCCCAAGACGGTCCCCCCCGGACGCTATGATGGGTTTGGGGTTTTGGGGCTGTAGCTCAGTTGGATAGAGCAAGCGCCTCCTAAGCGCTAGGCCGCCGGTTCAACTCCGGCCAGTCCCGTTGGCAACTCGGCCACTTCTGAACTACACCTGAACCATAAGCGATACTACCTATCCCCCGGCTGGCCGGACAACAAACAAAACCGTCACCGCAGCAAGGGGCTTATTGCCCACGGTGGAATCTAGAAATTTTGCACACTAACCCTTCCCATGGTCAGCCAGTCACCTACTTGGCCGCCAGGGGATATAGCCGCCATAGGCTGGTGATCATTGCCCACAGGGTTTGCCACTCCGGCACCTTGACTTCCGGCCATTGGTTGGGTTGGCAGTACAGGTAAGGAATCAACCGCCGCAGGGTAGGCAGGTCCATGTCCAAGAAAGTGACTTGCAGCACTGGTCCTTCGGGATGCACCTGGACCGGCAGCTCCAGATGGCCCAAGGGACTCCCTTGCCGAAACACCAAATACCCCCTTCCCGGTTGCCGAACCCCCTGACCCACGAGCACCACCAAGGCCCCCGCTTCCGACAGTGCTACCGTCGCCCCCGGCCATCTCCATCCCCTGAGCTTGAGTTCACAGGGCACCTGCCGGGCAAACCAGGGATAGGGCGACCGGTGTACATCTATTGCGGCCAGCAGACAAACCGCCAGCAGCATCCCGTTGTAGACTGCCCAAAAGAGATTGACGGCCAAGCTATCGGGATTCCGCACCACTACCCCCTGCAGCCACACCTGCCGCCCCACCCCCAGTACTGACAACCCCAGCAACACCAGCAAAGGATGCATCAAGGGCCAATGGCAGTGAATGCTTCTGGTATCAACACCTTTGGGGGTCACCTTAAACGGCTTGTTGTAGGGATTGAGCAAGGTACGCACCACCGTCAGGGCCATCGGCCAGCACAGCAGCGTCTCGTACACATCCGACCAAAAAGCCGAGCGCCGGTTTTCCGTCAACCAGGAAAAACACATCACCCCGCTGATGTAATAGGGCAGGTAGAAGAAAATTAATTCGTCCACCGTCGCCCGCAACGGCGCAATGTCCAGCAGGAGATAGACCAAGGGTGCTGTTAGAAACACCAACCGACACAGGGACAAAAACCAGTACAAAAACCCCAGGGCATGGGAAAAGCGCTGTCCCCAACTCAGCCCCGGCATCGTCAACACATTGGCCCCCAAAAACAGGAGTTGCAACGTCCCCTGTCCCCACCGCAATCGCTGATCCACAAATGCGCCGATGGTTTCCGGTGCCAGTCCCGCTGCCAGGGCCTCATTGAGATATTTGACCCGGTAACCCCGTCTTTGCAGCTGCAGGCTCAGGAAATAGTCCTCGGTGATGCTGCCGGTGGGAATGCCGCCAATTTCCTCCAGGGCACTGCGCCGCACCACAAAACAGGTGCCACAACAAACCACCGCATCCCAAAAATCCCGGCTCGGCTGGATGTAGCGGAAAAACAGGGTCTGTTCATTGTTGACAATTCCTTCCAGCCCCAAATTCACCGAAACCGGGTCTTCGTTGAAGAAGTTTTGGGGGGTTTGCACCAGCGCCGTCCGGGGGTCCTGGAAAAAGCCTACTGTGCGCTGCAGGAAATTCTGTGTCGGCACAAAGTCGGCATCGAAAATGGCCACCAGTTCCCCGTGCAATGTCGGCAGGGCGTGATTGATATTACCCGCTTTGGCATGGCGATTGTCCGGGCGGTCCCGGTAACCACACCCCAGCGCCTGGGCCAGTTTTTTCACCTCAGGCCGTCGCCCATCATCCAGCAGATACACCCGCTTGTGGGGATAGTCCATCGCCTGGCAGCCGATGACCGTGCGCCGCAGAATGGTCACGTCTTCGTTATAGGTGGGAATGAGCACATCCACCCAGGGCAGGTAGGTCCCCTCCAACACAGCCCGACTCCAGCGGTCCGCCTCCCGCGAGCGGTTTACCTGGAAGATGTGGTGAAGGTAAAACAACACCGCGTTCAGCAGCGTCAGTGCCTCCGCCCCAAACAAGGCCAAAGACACCGTCGCCGCCACCGGATTTTCCAGATTCAGGGTGGCCACCAGACGCCACAGCAGATAGCGCACCCCCCAAAACGCCGTCACGACACTGACCACCGCACGGCTAACCGGCTGGGGGCGGGGGAACACCTCCTTCAGCAGATACGTAAACGCCAGCCACACCAAAGCCGGTAAGGCCAGGGCCTGTAATGTTGTACTCCAGGGGCGAAATGTCGTCTGTCCCCAGGTCCACAGGTTCAACCCCAGCTCCCCCAGGATGTCCCCTGCCCCCTGCAGCAGACCCACTAATACCAGGGCCACCACCCCCAGCCACAGCAGCCACCAGTCCAGTGCCGCTCCCTTCCCCATCAGGGCCTGAGAAATTCCACCTCTACCCGCTGGCCCACACCACAAAAATCTCCCCGGCGGCTCCATACCTGCGGGGGTGCTTGCAGTTGCACTTGCACCTCCAGTTCATGGCGCACCAACTCCGGCGGCGGCACAGCCACATCCGTTCCTACGGTCACTTGTCCCGTTCCCCCGCGAATGGCCCGCACCCGTCCCGGTAACACCCGCTGCGTCCCATCCAAGAAACGCACCACCGCCCGTTGTCCCAGATGCAGCCGGTGATTGGTCCGCTCCGCCACCAAAGCACTCACCCACACCTGCTCGCAATTGAGCAGTTGCAGCAGCGGCGTACCGGCTCCCACATGGGTCCCCAGCTCCCCCGTGCGCAGGGGCACCGACCAGACCACCGTCTCCCCCGGACTGCGCAACACCGTCGCCTGCACCAACCGCAGTTGCTGTTCCGCTTTGCGAATGTCCTGTGCCAGGGTGACCAACGTCGTCTGGAGCTGTTGTTTTTCCTGCTCCAGGTCCGTAATTTCTTTGGTCAAATCCAGCAGTCGGATGGCCGGAAAGCTAAAGGTCCGCGCCGAATCCAGTTGCAATCCCGCCTGGGCCGCCTGCAGGTTCAGACGCTGCCGTTCTAGCTCGGCTTGGCGTTCCCTAACGGTCTCCTGGGCTAAGCGCGCCTGGGTTCTGGCCTGGTCCACCTGCTGCTGGGGAACTGCTCCTTCTTGAGCCAGGGCCATGGCCCGCTCCAACTCCTTCTGGGCCAAAGCCAATTGGGCCTGGGCCGCCCGCAACTCACTCCGACTGCGATCCAAAGCCGCCCGGAAAAATGCCACATCCAGCGCCGTCTGCTGCCGGGACTTTTGGCGTAGCAGTTCATAGGTCTGTCGTCGCTGGGCCAACTGCCGGTTCACACTCTGGAGCTGCTCTTGGGTTAGGCGCTGCCGTCCCCGCAGATGTTGCAGGTCAATTTCCAACTGAGCATTGCGCTCATTAGTGATCCGGCCCAACACTGCCCCTTGGGAAAGCATCTGCCCCGGCTGCAAAGGTTCCAGGCGCAACGTCCCCTCAATCGGCGCATAGATCGTGATGACCTCCCCATTGATATAAGCCACCCGGCTGAACACCCGCGTCAGACGTCGCCAGCCCCACCACACCGCCACACCCAGCAGCATCAGCCCCACCAGCGCTCGCCCCGCCCGCACCCATAACTGCCGGCCTGGCGCCTTGTCTTGGGGTTGCAGTGGGGGAGGTAACGGACCACTAATCGCTGCCCGATCCAGCCAAGACTTCAACCGTTGGGGATGGGTCACGGTGCCTATGGTAATGCCACAAAGCAATACTAAAGGGTTATAGCTGCTATAAGGTCAAGGGCCTAAGCTTATGTTTTCCTTAAAATGCTCCCCCCTCCGCAACTGGGCCAGATGGACCCTGCTACAGCCCCCCTAGGACATCAGGCGTTCCCGGTTTTGTTGAGCGTACATCTCCCGTAACACCACCGCCGGGTCAATCCAGCGCCCATCATGGCGCAACCCCCAGTGCAGGTGGGGTCCGGTTGTCCGTCCCGTCATCCCGACCCGCCCGATACGCATCCCTGCTGTCACCCACTGCCCCTGCCGGATGTTGAGACCACTGGAGGGGTCTAGCAAATACACCCCTTGGCTATCCCGGGCCGCCCGTCCCCGTAAGTGGCAATAAATGTGCTCCCAACGCCCAGAGCGGATAACGATACCCGTCCCGCAGGCGGGGTCATTAAAAATCTCCACAATGCGGCCATCCCACCAACTGCGCACATAACTGCCTTCGGGGGCGGCCAAATCCAGTCCATAGTGAAATCCCCGCCCACGTGGCCCAAAAGGCGAAGTATAGGCCTGGAAGTTCTCCACCGGAAAAGACCCCAACGCCCAGGACTGGGGTTGCATCTCGGGGCGAAGAATGGCCACCGGTTGCGGGTCCGCAGCAATACCCCAGTTATCGGGGGCGGTGACCTGGTGAGCGGGATGAGCTGCTACCGGCGGGTTTTCCCCCCCCCGCACCACCATGACGCCGCCTAGATAACCAACCTGTTGCACATGAACGCGCCACTGGGTCTGTCCCGGTTGTACCTGCAGGATCACCCGAGTTACCGGCGGCTGCTGAGCTATCTGCACCAAACGGATATTCTGCACCCCCAGTTGGGTCAGTTGGGGTAAAGGCTGGGGTTGATAGCTCGGCGACAGGGCCGTATTGCCCAAATCAATCCACACCTGCTGACCGTCAGCAGTGCGCTGCACCCGCGTTGAACCCGTTTGCCCCTGGGTTTGCAGAAAAATGCCGGCCTCCGTCACCCGTAGACCCCGGATAACGGCCCCCTTCCCAGCCGTGGAAGTCAGCCATTCCGGTTCCACCGACGCCGCAGGCATCCCCCCCGGTAGTTGCACCCGCCAATGGCCACCGCCGACAGCCTCCACCTGCACGTCCGTCGCCTGGACGTTCACACCCGGATGAAATTCCACCACAATCCGCGTGGTTGTCTCGTCAAACTGGGCCACCCGCACCTGGCGCACCTGTCCCCGCTGCCAATGGCGCACCTCTCGTCCAGCTGGCCAGAGGGTCTGCGGCAAATCAATCACCACCCGCGTCGGCTGGGATAACACCTGCACCCGGGGTTGAGCCACCCCATCGGTCGTAAATTCCAACACATGGACGTCCGGGTTAAAGTGCCACTGTTGCAAGCGGGCAGCATGGGCAGGCACGGCCAGCAACGATAAGCCTACCGAACCCGGTAGTATCCAGGCTGATTTCATCATCCTAATCTCCTTAGGGTGTCTGAGAAGCTTGTTGGCGTGTGAGAAGCCTTCTGGGAGCGTGTTTAATCACAATAATTTATTTCGCAGCTTACCACAGTCTATCGGTTCCCCCCATCAGTCATAAAAAATTCTTATAAATTACGGGGCCAGGGGGCAATGATTGAAAAAAAAAAAGGCCGGTTTTGGCAGCGCCACCCCGGCTTTCGCGTCTGTCCTCAATCCTCTCTTTGTTTAGACAGGAACCCTGGGCAGTCGGTTCAACCCACCGGGAAAATTTTTTAACCCAGGGTTTCCGTCAAATTCTCCCCGCCCACCAATTCCGGTTTGAGCTTTTCCGCCATTTCAATAATTGCCCGGATTACCGGCTTGTTGAAGGGATCATCCAGGGCGTCTAAGTCCTCATAGCGACAACGTTTAGCGCACAGGGCCACCTGGTGGGTGATTTCGTAGCGGTTCCGGGCGTCCCGCAGCAACTCCTCAGTCCGAAACAGAATCTCTACCGGGTCAATGCGATGACGGCGCTGTAGCATAGGGTTATCGCTCGGCCAGAAAGTCAACTAAGCGCTATCCTAACACCCGAATTCCCCCTGGGCCTCAGGATAGCACCGAAGGTGGTACCCCGTCTATGGTGTGGGTAGAACGACCAAAGGAGTTCCCGTGGCCAGTCGCCTTAGCCCTTTTGGCCGGTATTGTTGGCGTTCTGCTGTGGAGCGAGGGTGGGTTTACCGCACCGGCCGTCGCCTGGGATATCGTGACCAACGCCTTGATCACCCTCTTGGGCGAGTACCCCGATAAACCCCGAACCCTGATCGGCCAAGTTTTTCAACTCTTGCTGTTGCTGTTTGGCACTCTCGTCTTTGGCGCCATTGTCGGTAAATTTTCCTCTTTTTTTGTAACCCAGGCCCTTTGGCAGGAGAAGGCGATGCAGACCTTTTGCGACCATATCATTATCTGTAACTGGAACGAAAAAGCGCCAGCCGTGGTTCATCAACTTTTAGAGGGTACTCGCCGCAACCCCCGGGATATTCTAGTCATCTCTGCCTCAGATATTCCCCAAAAGGCTGATTTCGCCGATGAACCCCATGTGCATTTTGTCCAGGCTGACCCCACCCACCATGCCACTCTAAGAAAGTACCATGCCCACCAGGCCAGAGCGGTGATTTTACTGGCGGATGAGGATACCCCGGGTCCCGATGAAAAAAATGTGCTGATTGCCCTGGCCATTAAGCATTTGGAGGTGGAGCCTCACCTTCCCCAAAACATCCACGTGGTGGCAGAATTAGTAAAACTCGACCGTTACCGGCATCTTAAAGAGGCAGGGGTTGATGAAGTGGTGTCGGCCCAGACCTACAGCGCCGGAATGATTGCCCAAAGCGCTCTGTTTAGAAATATGTCGGTGGTCTATCAACAACTGCTGACCTATAGCGATGACACCAATGAGTTTTACTTTATTGAACCGGGGAATTATCCTGCTTCCTGGCGGGGATTGACCTTTGTGGAACTCAGCCAGCAAGTGGCCCGCTGTTCCCAACCCGAACAGCCGATCATGCTGGTTGGCATCCGCCGGGGCGATGGCCGGATTGTGCTCAATCCCAAACTCAGTCAATTCCCGGCTTTGGCAGCGGATGATACGCTAATTGTTATGGCCTTCCAAACCATTACGCATCTTGAGTAGTCGCCATGGACCTCGGCTTGGTGGCCCAGGCCCGTCACCATCTTGGCGGTGTCAGTGTGTTTTTGGTGGGGATGATGGGGTGCGGCAAAAGTACCACCGGCAAGGCATTGGCCCGGCAGTTGGGCTATCGGTTTTGTGATACGGACCAGTTGATTGGGCAAGTTACAGGGCGCACCATTCCCCATTTATTTGCCGCTGAGGGGGAGGCGGGGTTTCGCCGGTGGGAATCCCGGGTGCTGGCGGAGGTTTCCAGTTATACCCGTCTGGTGGTGGCGACCGGGGGCGGCTGTGTGACCCAATCCCTGAACTGGAGTTATCTCCAACATGGGGTTGTGGTGTGGCTGGATGTACCGGTGGAGGTGTTGGTGCAACGGCTACAGCAGCGGCAAGACCGGCCCCTGTTAGCCCAAGCCCAAACTCCCGATGAGCTACAGCAGCGGTTGCAGGCATTGCTGGCCCAGCGGCAGGCCTACTACGCCCAGGCGGACGTGCGGGTGTCCATCACAGCGCAAATGCCGGTGGCCAGCGTGACGCAAGCGATTTTGCAGGGAATTGTGCGGAACACCCACCCCCGTGGTCAGTCTGTTAAATATACCCGTAAAATGGAGTGAGCGAGGTTCAGATGTCTTGGCGAGTCCGGCGAACCGTCATGCGTCCCAGAGGGTGGTTTCAGTTGTTGACCCATGCCCTGGCGCTATTGGTGGGTGTGGTGCTTACGGTGGTGGGTTTTCGTGCCTTGCCGTCCCAAGCGGACCCCCTGGACCAGGTGGTGGCCAACTCACCTGTGGCTTTAACCGGTAGCGCCAAACCGACGGCGAGTAATTTTGTGGTGGCGGCGGTGCAGCGGGTGGGCCCGGCGGTGGTGCGCATTGATACGGAACGCACCGTGAGTTTGAACATTGATCCCTTTTTTGATGACCCCTTTTTCCGGCGCTTTTTTGGGGAGTTCAATATCCCCCGGGAACGCACGGAGCGGGGTCAAGGTTCTGGCTTCATCATTGACAAAAACGGCACTATCCTGACCAATGCCCATGTGGTGGAGGGGGCGCAACGGGTGATGGTGACCTTGACCGATGGGCGACGGTTGTCGGCACGGGTGCGAGGGGTTGATGAGGTAACGGACCTGGCCGTACTCAAGCTAGACAATCCGCCGAGCAATTTGCCAGTGGCCCCCCTAGGGGATTCCAACAAGTTGCAGGTGGGGGATTGGGCGATTGCGGTGGGGAACCCCCTGGGTTTGGATAACACGGTGACGTTGGGGATTATCAGCAATTTGCGGCGCACCAGTTCGGAGGTGGGGATTCCCGATAAGCGGTTGAATTTTATCCAGACGGATGCGGCCATCAACCCCGGCAATTCGGGCGGTCCTTTGCTGAATGCCAATGGGGAAGTGATTGGGATTAATACGGCGATCCGGGCTGGGGCGGAAGGGATTGGGTTTGCCATCCCGGTGGATTTGGCCAAGACCATTGCTCCGATTCTGGCGGAAGGCAGGACGGTGCCCCACCCCTACATCGGGGTCACTATGAGTACCCTGACGCCGGAGTTGGCGCGGCAAATCAATAGCGATCCCAACAGCCTGATGCAGGTGCCGGAGGTCAATGGGGTGATCATTCGCCAGGTGTTGCCCCGGAGTCCGGCGGCGGAAGCGGGCCTGCGGCGAGGGGATGTGATCGTGGAGGTGGAAGGGCAAAAGGTGACCAAGGCTGAGGACCTACAACAAATCGTGGAACGCAGCCAGGTGGGTCAGCGCCTGCAAATGCGCATCCGCCGCGGCGACCAAACCCTGACGCTGAATGTCCGCACTGGGGACCGCAAGCAGGTGTTGGGGCAGCAGCGCTAGCGCTCTCAACCCCTATACCGCCGCCACATTTGCTGAAAGGCTTCTCCCAACTGCTGGGCAAAACGTTTACCGTTCCACAGGGGGGAGGTATGGCGGCTCTCCAACAGGCGCTGGCGGATGTCTCGGCGCAGGTCGGCATCGGTCCCCAGGCGCACCCCCCAGGCTATGTATTCCTCCGGCGTGTGGGCAATGCCCTCGCTGATACCGCACTGGGTGAGGAAAGCGTAGCTATGGCGGGCGGCAAATTGTTGGCCCACGCGGGTCACCAGGGGTACCCCGAGCCACAGGGCTTCCAGGGTGGTGGTGGCGCCGTTATAGGGGTAGGTATCCAGCACCACATCCGCCAGGGTTTGCAAATTGGCCCGATGCACATATTCGCTATCCACGGGGGGCAAAAAGCGCAACCGTCCGGGGTCAACCCCGAGGGCCTGGGCTTGGGTCACAAACTGGTGCTTTAAGCCTGCGCTGTCGTAGATGTATTTCACGCACAGGTAACTATTGGGTACTTCCCGCAGCACTTGTAACTGGAGGTCCACGGTGGCGGGATGGCGTTTATAGCCGCTCTGGGCCGTGTAAAAAATCACCGCATCCGGGGCGATCCCCAAATCCTCCCGGCGCCAGGTCGGCACGTCAATTTCAAACCCATCCACGGCGATATAGGTCTCCGGTAAACGCCAGATGGTTTCTTGGTAATAGTCTTGGGCGTCCGCTGGCAACACCCAGGGGTCGGCAAGGAAGTAGTCAATGGTATCTAAGCCGCTGGCGTCCCAGCCCAACCAGGTGACTTGAATCGGCGCCGGCTTTTGGGCCAGGACCACACAGCCGCTACTCAAGGTCAAACTGTCCATATCCACCAAAATGTGGATGCCGTCGCGGGCGATTTGTTCTGCCAACTGCCTGGGGTGGTCGTGATAGACGTAGTGATCACATTGCTGTACAAACCAGGAGTGCCCCAACTCATCGGGCGGCTGGCCAATGTAGTACAGGAAAAACTCGAACTGCTCCCGGTCGTAGTGCCGGAAAAACGAGCGGGCCAACCAGCCTACCGAATGGCGGCGGAGGGTGAACGATAAAAAACCTACCCGCAACCGGGACGGTGCAGCCTTGATGAGGGGCGTCAGCCGCCGAAACCCGCGACCGACTCGGGACGTAATGCGGTTGATCAGGGGGCGGTCTTGGGCTGGCTCATCGCGCAAATAGGGCAGCAAAAAGGGGATGTGAAACAGGTTAGCCCCCAGCAATTGGAACGCCGGTCGGAAGTCCGTCTGGGGGTCGGCTATCTCCTGTAGCAAGCGGACATAGGATGGGGTTTGAGCAAGTACTTCTGACCAGGCGCTGCCGCCGGCATTGAGCAACTCCCGCAACCGGCAGTACAGGGCGTAGGCTTGGGCCACCGGGGAATGGTTTTGGGCAGCGGCCATCTGCCGGTTACATAGATCAAGGGCCTGGTCGTGTTGGTGGATTTCCCCATACAGATTGGCCAAGACCCCCAAAAGCTCGATGTTGTCTGGGTCCACCTCTAGCGCCAAGTTCAGCAGTTTTTCCCGCACCGGTAGCGCATTTGGCCACTGCAGGCGATGACTGGCGGCTAACAGGGTTTGGGCGTAGGTCTGGGCCGGTAAATGGGAGCGACAGGCCAACACCAACTGCTCCACCAGGGGGTTGTATTCCACCTGGGTGAGCACTGTCATTAGGGTTTGGCGTAACCGTTGGGGGGGAAACTCCTGGGTCGTTTGCAGGGTTTGGAGCAGGGTTTCCAGGGCTGCGGTGGTCAATTGCTCCTGGGTGGCGGCGGCTTCAATCCAACGACACAGGCGTTCCGGCGTCGGGGCGACTTCCCAAGCGGCTTGGTACAGCTCAACACTCACCGCCGGTTGGCTGTCCTGATAGGGTGGCGCTTGGGTTTCTAACCATTGGGCTAGGGCTTCTAATGCCGGCGCTGAAAGGTCGGTCAAGGCGCGCAACCACCAGGTCTGGGCGGCCTCCGGGTCATCCTGCAGTAAACAGGCCAACCCCCCATAGCCCCAGGCGGTGATGTCCGTCGCTTCCTGGGCTAACACCCGCTCCGCTGCGGCCAGCAGTCCGGCATAGTCCTGTTGGTCTAGCCAGGGTTGGGGGTCCATCGGTTTTCCAGGGTTGGCGCATAGAGTTGTCCATTCGGTAGGGTAGCGCCCCACAGGTTGGCCGTTGCTAGGCTAGCCGGGTCCAAGTGGGCATCGGTCAAATCGGCTCCACTGAGATTCGCGCCCCACAGCAACGCCCCCGTTAAATTGGCCTCCCGCAGGTTGGCGCCGATGAGTAGAACTTCGCTCAAATTGGCCTGTTGTAAATTAGCCGCTGTCAGATTGGCTCCCCCCAGATTAGCGCCCACCAGGTTGGCCTCCTGCAAATCCGGCTCGCTCAAATCCGTGCCGATCATCACCGCGCCGATGAGTTGACTGCGGCGGAAATAGCCTCCGATGGCGTCAGCACCCGTCAAGTTTGCCCCGATCAAGCGGCTGTCTTCTAAAACGACTTCGGCCAAATTGGCCAGCATCAGTTGGGCGCGACTGAAATCCACCCCGCTGAGATTCACCCGGGCCAGGTTCACCTGCACCAGGTCCCATCCCTGGAAGTTCCGTTCCCCGGCCCAGTAGCGCTGTAGGAGCTGGTCCCGGTTGGGGGTGGCCGCGGTGGGCAAACTGGGCAGATGGGTGGGATGGGCCGCTTCCGCTAGCCATTGCTCGAGGGTCCGGCGACCATCCATGGGGGCATCCGTCTCCGGCAAGCGTCCGGTTAACCACTCCAAGCGCTGGCTAATGGCCTGGTGGGTCGCCTGGAGCTGCTGCATCTGTTGGGTCAAAAGCTCCAAACGTTCCTGGACCAGCCGCCGAAAACTGCCGTAGGGGTTAATCCCCCGGGCCTGCAATTGCACCAGTTGTTTGATGTCCTCCAGGGTCAAGCCGAACTGCTTGCAGTGTTGGATAAAGAGCAGTTGTGCCAGGGACTCCGGCGGATAGAGCCGATAGCCGCTTTTGTTGCGCTCCGGGGGAGCCAGCAAACCTTCCCGCTCATAAAACCGAATGGTTTGGGGGGACACACCGGCTTGACTGCTCAATTCCCCGATTAACCAACCCCGCTCCATCGTGTCGCCCGCTGTCTTCTTCCCCATTGTATCGGTCGGCAGGAGGGACAAAACCGCAGAAATTGCCTACAATACAGCCAACGGCATCCATGGGGAAATCAACTATGGCCGAGTACCAAGGCATGACTCCCACCATTGTGGTCGGGT
The DNA here is from genome assembly GCA_039794565.1 of Gloeomargarita sp. SRBZ-1_bins_9. NCBI lineage: Bacteria > Bacillati > Cyanobacteriota > Cyanophyceae > Gloeomargaritales > Gloeomargaritaceae > Gloeomargarita > Gloeomargarita sp. SRBZ-1_bins_9. The sequence goes on from JAUQVX010000002.1 coordinate 17,094, forward strand.
TGGGGGGTACGGGCAAAGAAGTGCTCATGAAAATCCGGCGGATGATTGTGGAGACCTACGGCAGCCTCGACGCCCTCCCCATCGTGTCCTTCCTGCACATTGATACGGAACAAAACGCCAAGGTTTCCGAACCCCAGGTGGTGCTCAAGCAGGACATTTCCCTGCGTCCGGTCGAGCAAGTTTGGGCCAAGGTGGACAACGCCAAAGCCATCCTCAATCGCATTGCTGACTACGACTACCTCATGGAATGGTTTCCCCCTGAGCTGGCGGGCACGGACGCGATTCTGGCAGGGGCAGGCCAAATCCGGGCGTTGGGGAAATTTGCCTTCACCGTCAACTACCAAACCATCAAGAATGCTTTTGCCCATGCCCGCGCCCGCATCCTGGGCCACGAAAAATTCATGCTGGACCGCTGGGGGGTGCAACTGGACAAGGGCATTAACATCTTCATCGTCTGTTCTTTAAGCGGCGGCACGGGTTCGGGGATGGTGCTGGATATGGCCTATAACGTGCGGGATTGGGTGCCCCCTTCGGACCTGCCCCAAACCTGTGCCTTTTTGGTGCTGCCGGGGGCCTTTTCCGGCCTGGGAGACCGGGTGATTGCCAATGCCTACGCCGCCTTGATGGAGCTGGACCACTACTCCCGTCCCCACACCCGTTTTGAAACCCAATACAGCAACAACATGGCCGACCGCATCAGCAGCCAAAACGCCCAGGACACCCCCTTTAGCTTCTGCTACCTGGTGGGCAACAGCAACGACAAGGTAACCCTGCCGACCCTGGAGGCGGTTTTGGAGATGGTGGCCCAAAACATTTTCCTGGACTTTTCCTCGGGCTTTAGCCAGTACAAGAAACTGGTGCGGGACAACATTCGTAAGCACTGGGCCAGCCCGGACCCCTTGGGCTTTCCCCAAAGCTATATCACCTTCGGTCTGTCTAGCATTCAATTTCCGGTGCAGCGGGTGCTGAATGCCTGTGCCTCCCGGTTAGCAGTAGCCCTGGTGGACTGGTGGGCCAATCCCACGCCCGCTCCTACAGCCATGCGGGATGTGATCAAAACCGAAATCCTGCCCCATCTGGGCCTGGCGGAGTCGGAAAACAACCACCAATTACTTGACAGCCTCAGCGTGGGCGATAACATGAAACCCTACAGCAAAGAAGTGGCCGATTGGGTGGCCAGCCTGCGCAAGCGCCGCAATGACCTTAATATTCCGTTTGAAAATCTCCGGCGGTTTGTTTCGGTTGAGGAGGAAAAATACCGGGTGCATTTTAACGATGCCGATAGCGACCCGCGGCGCTGGAGCGATTATTTCCAAAAGATGTGGGATAACCTGAATCGGCTGATTCCCCAAAAGACCCGGGAACTGCGGGAAACGGTGGCGCAAATGGTGGAGGACCGCTTCCGGGGACCCAAATGGACGCGCCAGTTTTTGGAAGTGTTGCTGGAGGTGTGGCTGGAGTTTCGCACCACCTTTGACCAATCTCGGCAAAAGGAGTGGCTGCCCCGGGAACGCTCCGCTAGTCAAGCGCTGCAAATTTTGCTCAAACAGATTGACAACCACGCCCGGCAGATGCTGTTGGTGAACAAAAAAAAGGTGATTGACGATGATTTCAACGCCATCATGCAGGCGCTGGAGTCCATTTATGTTGCCAAGGTGGAAGTCAAAGCCCGGGCGCTGGCGATTCCCTTGCTGGATGCCCTGCGGGAGGAAACCCAACGCCTGCTCAACGACCTGAATAACTTTGATAGAAACCTGGAGCAGTTGCGGCGGCAGTTGGCGGAACGGGAGCAGGTCTATACGCGGGAGACGGGGACACTCACAGTCAACGGCATTTTGCTCTACGACCCCAAGGACATTGACCAGATTTACAGCAAAACTTTGGCCAACCGGGGCGAGAGTGTGTTTCAGGGCATGAGCCAGGACATTTGGGGTGGCATGGGCTGTCGCCTGTTTGACCTGCACACCTTTGAGCACCTGCGGCTACAGGATTTGTACCAACGTATCATCAACCGGGCGATTGATGAATTCAGCAACAGCGAGCAGCTCAAGGTTTCAGTGGCGGAAAAATTCATTGCCCAATATCCCACCGTCGAGCAGCAGGAGGCGCAACTCAAAAGCACGTTTGAAAAAAGCGAGGCTTTCTTGCGGTTCAGTCAGGAGCAGGCGCGCTTGGGTTGGGATGACCGCCTGGAAAAACGCCAGACCCTGGTGGGGATTCAAGGGGGTAATAAACCCACCGATCCAGCAGTGGCGGCTCTCCTGCCCTTGCTGCGCAAAGCCACCACGCTAACTGATAAGGACATTCGCCCCTATAACGACCCCCACCACATCTATTTCGTGCGGGAGATCGGGGCGTTTCCCCTGCGGTTGATTGAGGGGATGGAGCGGATGCGGACGATTTATCGCACGGTGCTCCAAAATGACCGCAACCCGTTGCACACCCACCACAACCGCCAGCAGTTTGCCGACATCATGCCGGCGTCGAGTGAAGAAATCCAGGTGCGGGAAAACATCATCCTGGGGCGGGTGTTTGAGCTGCTCACCGAGGCGGAAAACAAGCTGACGGGTTACCCGGAAATCAAGCTGCATTACCAGGACAGTGCAACGGGGTTGGCCCGCAGTTTGACCTTGGGGAGCACCTGGGAAGAGGCGGAGCAGTATTTGTTGGCGGACCAAAACCGTAAAGCCAGGGAGTTGCTCAACGACGGCATCCAAAAAATTCTCAAGCAGGCGACGACGAAGGAGGCCAAGCGCGCCCTGTACGAGCAGTTGATGGGCTATTTGCAGACGCTAGAGCGAACCCTACCGGCGGGCCGCGACCATCCGACCTACCAGCGCGCGGAGGAGGCCATCAGCAATTGCGTACGGACTTACCGCTTGTTTGAGCCGGGGACGACCCCCCCACCCAAGGTGGCTCAACCGTCAGCGCCGGCGGCAGTCCCCGCAGGGGTGGTCGATAGCGACATAGAAAAGTTCACCAAGTTGGTGGAGGCTTGTTTCAAGGGGGGGAAAACGCCGTCGGACAAAGAGCTGGCCATTCTCGATAAGTTGCGGCAGAAGTACGGGGTGAGCAAGGAGAAGGCCCAGGAGATCATTGCCCGTTACCAGCCCAAAAAAAATGATCCGGAATTGGCGGCCTATGAGTACGGGTTGATGTTCCGGGCGTTTCTCGATAACGATGGGGAAATTGGCTTGGATGAACGCGCCCAGCTGCTGGAGTTGCAGGAGGAGTTGGGGCTGACGGATGCCCAGGTGGCCATTATCGAGGCCAATATCCGCGACGAGTTGGGCCTGGGTTGATGCGCATTTTGCTGACTGGGGGGGCGGGGTTTATTGGCTCGGCGGTGCAGGAGGTGTATTGGCAGGCGGGACACGAGGTCGCTATCTTGGATGATTTCAGCACGGGCGACCCAGCCTATGTCCATCCCCACAGTCGGGTCTATCAGGCTGATGTGCGGGATGCGGCTGCGGTTGCGCGGATCGTCCGGGAATGGCAGCCCCAGGTGATTAACCACCACGCTGCCCAGATTGATGTGCGGTTTTCGCTGGACCAACCGGTAGCGGATGCCCAAACCAATATCTTGGGTTCGCTGCATCTGCTGGAGGCGGCCCGGCAGGGGGGGGTGCAGCAGTTTATCTTTGCGTCGTCGGGGGGGGCCTGCTATGGGAATTTGCAGCAGATTCCGGCGCCGGAAACCCACCCTTTGCAACCCCTGTCGCCCTATGGCATCGCTAAGGTGACGGTGGAGTATTATTTGCAGGTCTATTACCAAACCTATGGGTTGTCCTATGTGGCTTTGCGCTATGCCAATGTGTATGGCCCCCGCCAGGGACGCAAAGGGGAAGCAGGGGTGATCGCGGCTTTTATCCAGGCGCTGTTGACGGGGCAAACGCCGGTGATTTACGGCTCAGGGGAGCAAACCCGGGATTTTGTCTATGTGCAGGATGTGGCGGAGTTGAATTTGCGGGTGCTGGGTTATCGGGAACCCCTGATACTCAACGTGGGCACGGGCCGGGAAACGTCGGTGTTGGAACTCTATGGCCTGATTCAGCAGTTGGTGGGCACCAAGGTGACGCCCCGGTTTCTGCCGGCGCGGGTAGGGGAGGTGAGCCGCAGTGCCCTGGATGGGGGTCTGGCTTGTCGGTTGCTGGGGTGGACGCCCCAAACGCCTTTGGCTCAGGGGTTGCAGGCCACGCTCGACTGGTATCGCCAGGTGCTACAGTAAAGGGGAGGGGGGCTAAGGAAGGCAGGCGATGAATGTCTGTATCTTGCAGGCGGAGATCATTCGGGAGCCGCAACTGCGTTACACGCCGGATACCCAATTGGCGGTGACGGATATGCTGGTGGAGTTTCCGGGCTTGCGACCGGAGGACCCCTGTGGCCGATTGCGGGTGGTGGCTTGGGGTAATCTGGCGGAACAAACGGCCAAGCAATTTAAAGTGGGGGACCACATTATTATTGAGGGGCGGCTGGGCATGATTAAGGCGGATTTGCCGGGGGGAATGCGCACGACCCGCGCGGAATTGACGGCTTCCCGGATTTTCCCTATTCAGGTGGGGGCGGCGATTACGGCGGAGACACCGGCTGCGCCACTGGCACCGGAGATACCGGCAACGCTGGAACCGGATGATGAATGCGCCATCCCCTTTTGAGCTGGTGCTGGCCACGACTAACCCCGGTAAGGTGCGGGAGATTCGGGCTGGCCTGCCGGGGTGGAATTGCCTGATTCCGCCGGCGGATTTGCTGCTGGAGGAGACGGGGACCACCTTTGCGGAAAATGCCCGGATGAAGGCGGTCCAGGCGGCCCGGGCCTTGCAGTGCTGGGCGCTGGCGGATGATTCGGGGCTAGAGGTGACGAGTCTGGATGGGGCGCCGGGGGTGTTTTCGTCCCGCTATGGCCGCACAGATACCGAACGCATTCAACGGCTGCTGCTGGAGTTGGGGGATGAACCGGAGCGCTCGGCGCGGTTTGTCTGTGTGGTGGCGGTGGCCAATCCCCAAGGGGAAATCGTGGCGGAGGCGACCGGGGTCTGTGAGGGGGAAATTCTGACGGCGCCTCGGGGGACGGGGGGCTTTGGCTATGACCCCATCTTTTATGTGCCGGCGTTGGGGTTGACCTTTGCCCAGATGACGCCGGAGCAAAAGCGGCAGGTGAGTCACCGGGGACGGGCGCTGCGGGCGTTGCTACCCCAATTGCAGGCGTTGCGGTGAAAAGACTTGGGCGCGGGGTAGGCTGGGCGCTGGTACTGGGGTTTCTGGGGCGTAAGCTCTGGCAGTCCTGGCAAGAGGTGCAGCAGTTGTCCTGGCAGCCGGGCTGGTTGGGGTGGTGGCTGGCCGCTGGGTTGGTGACAACGGGGGCGCACCTGTGGGCGGGATGGCTCTGGGGCCAAAGTTTGGGATTTTTGGGCTATCCGGTGCCGAGTCGCTGGGCGGTGCCGTTGTACGTGCAAACGAATCTGGCTAAGTACGTGCCGGGGAATGTGTGGCATTTCTACGGGCGGGTACGGGCGGCCCAAGCGCAACAAATTCCTACGGGCGTGGTGCTGGTGAGTATTGCCCTGGAGGCGCTCCTGTTGGCAGCGGCGGCTTTGCTGGTGGGGGTGTATCGCTGGCCCCGGGGACCCGGACCGGCTTTGGCCCTGGCGGCGGTGTTGCTGGGGATCCATCCCTGGTGGGTGAACCGGTTGCTTCACTTCTTGGGACGCCGAAAGGCCTTCAGCGGACCTTTGCCCCCCCTGCGCCGCTATCCCTTGTTTCTTTTGCTGGGTCATTTGGTGTTTCTGGGACTACGGGGATTGGGGTTCGGGTGTGTGCTGGGGTCCTGGACGCCGGTGCCCTGGTCACAATGGCCGGTGCTGGCCGGGGCCTTCGGACTGGCTTGGTTGCTAGGGTTTATCGTGCCCCTGGCGCCCGGCGGTCTGGGGGTGTTTGAGGCGACCTTAACCGTCAGCCTAGAAGGCATCATTCCCACAGTCACGGTATTGGCTGCCGCTGTTAGCTATCGCTTGGTCAGTGTCCTGGCCGAAATCAGCGCAGCCTTAGTCGGTGGGGTATGGGGGCGGAGGGACTTGAACCCTCACGACCTTTAGGGTCAACGGATTTTCATTCTCCGCCGGCTTTCGCCGGAGGGCCTGCGCCCCTGGAGAATTGGACTCTCCCTTTACCCACGAAGGACCCTTCGCTCGGGTAGCTCCCGTCGAGTCTCTGCACCTTCCGAACGATGCGTGTTCGGCTTGGCTCAGGATTGCCCTATCTGCCACAAGGACAGACGTAGGTTCCCCTGAATTTGAGAGCATTCACTTACGGGATTTCTCCCGTAAGGCCCAATGACTTAAGTCCGTAGCGTCTACCATTCCGCCACGCCCCCAGGCAGCTAATAAGCATAGCACATTTATTCCTGGACGGCGGCCCACAAAATGGCCGGGGGATACAGACGGTGTTCCTGCTCCTGGATGCGGGCATGCAGGGTGGTTACGGTATCCCCTGGCAAGACGGGCACGGCGGCCTGGGCAATAATCGGCCCCTGGTCAACCTCCAAAATCACCCGGTGGACGGTGCAGCCAGTAATTTTGACCCCCGCCTGTAGGGCCTGCTCCACCGCATTGAGACCCGGAAAGGCCGGTAACAAACTGGGGTGGATATTCAGAATCCGTGACCCAAAGGGTTCCAGCAGGACCTGGGTGGCCCGGCGCAGCCAACCGGCCATGATCACCCACTCGCTGCCCCAGGTTTGTAAGGTGCGGACCACGGCGGCATCAAAACTCTCCCGGTCGGGGTAGTCTCGATGGTTGATGAGCTGACAGGGGACGCCGGCGGCTTTGGCCCGCTCCCGCACCGGGGCATCGGGATTGTTGTACACCACACCGGTAACGAGAGCTGGCAGTTTTCCGGCCGCAATCGCCTGGATAATGGCGGTGAAGTTGCTGCCTTTACCCGAAGCCAAGACCCCTAGCCGCAGGGGTTCGCCCCGATAGTCGGGCCAGTCAGGGGGAACGCACAGCATCGATCAGCGCTCCCAACCAGTCGGCCACCAGCAAGCCCAATAGGGCCCCAATCACATAGGGCAGACGGTTCCAAAGGGGGGTGGGAATGCGGTCGAGCCAGGTGTTGACCTGGTCCGCCAGGGTTGGGGGCGAGCTGGGCGCCGGGGGTTTGGGCTTCACCCAGGGGGGGACGTTTTGCTCAAAATGAGCAATGCCCGCCCGCACCCGCTGTTGAGTCTCTCGCACCGCTTGCCAGGATTGCTGCCGACTTTCGGCGAGACGTTGCAGGCGCCGGTCTAGCTCTTCCACATCCACCATGCCCGGACTGTGCTAACGTGAAAAATACCTTCCGCTTCTTCATTCTACGCAAGCTTGTCTCCTAGAGAACGCACACATTCCATGGCTGTTGCAGTGGAAGCCCTGCTGAATTCTGGCATTAGTAAACCGGCGCGCTATCTGGGGCGGGAGTTTGGGGCGGTGCACAAGCCCTGGGACCAGGCGCAGGTGCGTTGGGTGCTGAGCTATCCCGAACTCTACGAGGTAGGGGCGTCCAATCTCGGCCATATCATTCTCTACAACATCATCAATGCCCAGCCGGGACACCTGTGTGACCGGGCCTATTTACCGGCACCAGACCTGGCGGCCAAGCTGCGATCCACCCAAACGCCCCTGTTTGCCGTAGAATCCCGTCGCCCCCTGGGGGATTTCGACATCATCGGCTTTAGTTTGAGCTATGAACTGGGGGCCACCAATATCTTGGAGATGTTGGATTTGGCGGGGATTCCCCTGACGGCGGCTGAGCGCCGGGAAGGACGTTACCCCTTAATTTTTGCAGGGGGACCGACAGCCACCGGTAACCCGGAACCCTACGCTGATTTCTTTGACTTTTTTGCCATCGGGGACGGGGAGGAACTGTTGCCGGAAATCGGGCTGGTGCTCCAGGAGGGGAAGGCGGCGGGCCTGTCGCGGGAGGCGCTACTGCTGGATTTGGCCCAGATTCCGGGGGTGTATGTGCCGGAGTTTTATGCGCCCCAGCCGGATGGAGCGGTGGTGCCCCGGCGCGATGATGTACCGGCCCGGATTCTACGGCGGGTGGCGACTCCGATGCCGGCCTATGGGATTGGCCTGGTACCCTACGTGGAAACGGTCCACGACCGACTGACGGTGGAGATTCGTCGGGGTTGTACGCGGGGATGCCGGTTCTGCCAGCCGGGGATGTTGACGCGCCCGGCCCGGGATGTGGACCCGGAAACGGTGGTGCGCACGATTGAGCAGGGGATGCGGGCGACGGGGTTTAATGAGTTTTCCCTGTTGTCGCTGAGCTGCTCGGATTATCTGTCGCTGCCGGCGGTGGGGTTGGAGATTAAACGGCGTTTGGCGGACCAGCCGGTGAGTTTGTCCCTGCCTAGCCAGCGGGTGGACCGGTTTGATGAACATATTGCGGAGATTGTGGGGGGAACGCGCAAAAGTGGCTTGACCTTTGCCCCGGAGGCGGGCACCCAGCGGCTGCGGGATGTGATTAACAAGGGGCTGACGAACGAGGAGCTGCTGCGGGGGGTGAAAACGGCCTGGGAGCTGGGCTGGGACCGGGTCAAGTTGTATTTCATGATTGGGCTGCCGGGGGAAACGGATGGGGATGTTCTGGGCATCGCCGAGACCCTAAAGTGGTTGCAGCGGGAATGCCGAGGCCTAGGTCGCAGGCCGATTGGGTTTAATGTCACGATTTCTAATTTCACGCCCAAGCCCCACACGCCGTTTCAGTGGCATTCGGTGGCGACGGCGGAGTTTATCCGCAAGCAGGAGCTGCTCCGGGAGGCGTTTAAGGGGGTGCGGGCGCTCAAGGCGAACTTCACGGATGTGCGCATCTCGGCGATGGAGGATTTTCTGGGGCGGGGAGACCGCTCGTTGGGGAAGGTGATCCGCCGGGCTTGGGAACTGGGGGCGGGGATGGATGCCTGGTGGGAATCCCTGGACCGGGCCTATGGGGCTTGGGAACGGGCTATTCACGAGGCGGGCCTGAGCTGGAAGTACCGCACCATTGAGCAGGGGCAGTGGTTTGCCAAGGTGGATAAGGACTATTTGCTGAAGCAGCCCCTGCCCTGGGACCACATTGATACGGGGATTGATAAGAAGTGGCTGGTGGAGGATTTGGAACGGGCGCTGGCGGCGGCAACGGTGCCGGATTGCTCCTTTGATGGCTGTTCCCACTGCGGGGTGTGTGGGGTGGACATGGGCCATAACGTCGTGGTGCCCCCGCCCCCTGTGCCGACGGAGAAAATCGCCCTGCAGATTCCCACCAAGCGGGTGCAGCGCCTGCGGGTGCGTTTTGGCAAGTTGGGGGAAATGGCCCTGCTGGGTCACCTGGATGTGCTGCGCCTGTTTGACCGGGCGGTCCGGCGGGCGCATCTACCCATTGCCTTTACGGAGGGGTTCCATCCCAGCCCCCGCATTGTGCCGGCGACGGCCTTGGCGTTGGGGGTGACCAGCACGGGGGAAATCATGGATTTTGAGCTGCACCAGGTGTGCGACCCCCAGGTGTTTGTACAGGCGTTGCGGGCCCAGTTGCCCCCGGAAATTCCCCTGTACGAGGTGGCGGAGGTGCCAGTCCATGCCCCGGCGGCGACCCAATTGCTGGCGGCGGCGGAGTACCGGTTGACTTTGGCGCTGGATGACCCGGAGGCCGAGGCGGATTGGCAGGGGTGGGTACAGGCCATCCTGGATGCCGAGGCGATGTGGTGGGAGGGGCAGCGGAAAAACGGTCAGCCCAAGCGGTTGAATCTGCGGGCGATGCTTAACCGGCTGGAGGTGTTGACAGCCAGCGCCCAGCAGGCGGAGGTGTTCTATCGGGGGGCTTTGTCCCCGGATGGTCAATCCCTGCAACCGGAGCAGGTGCTGTTTATGTTCCAGAAGGTGGGGTCGTCGGCGATGACCTTGGCCCGCGTTCACCGGGAGCGGGTGATTTTGCGTAGCGGTTAATGCTGGGGTTGGGGGATACGATTGCGGCGATTGCCACGGCTGTAACGCCGGAGCAGGGGAGTATTGCCATTGTGCGTCTGTCGGGGCAAGCGAGCGTCCCCATTGCCCGCCGACTGTTCCAGGTGCCGGGGAAGCAGGTCTGGGAGAGTCACCGGATTCTTTACGGCTATGTGCGCACGCCAGAGGGACAGGTAGTGGACGAGGCCCTGCTGTTGCTTATGCTGGCCCCCCGTTCCTACACCCGCGAGGATGTGGTGGAGTTTCACTGCCACGGGGGCATCGTGACGGTGCAGCGGGTGTTGCAGTTGTGTTTGCAGCAGGGGGCGCGCTTGGCCCGACCCGGGGAATTTACGCTGCGGGCGGTGCTCAACGGTCGGATTGACCTGACCCAGGCGGAGGCCATCGCTGATTTGGTTGGGGCTAAGTCGTCCCTGGCGGCGGAAATGGCCCTGGGGAGTTTGCAGGGGAAATTAGGGCAAGACATTCGCCGCCTGCGCCAAGAATGCATAGACATCCTGGCGGAACTGGAGGCCCGCCTAGATTTCGATGAGGATTTGCCGCCGTTGGATGTGCCGGCCCTGCAAGCGCGAGTGGCGGCGGTGTTGCAGGACATCGAACGGCTGTTGGCGACGGCGGAAGCGGGGCAGTGGTTGCGCCGGGGGATCAAGGTGGCGATTGTGGGGCGGCCCAACGTGGGTAAATCCAGCCTGCTGAATGCCTGGAGCCAGACCGACCGGGCCATTGTCACGGATTTGCCGGGGACGACGCGGGATGTGGTGGACGCCTACCTGGTGGTGCAGGGGATACCCGTGGAAATCCTGGACACGGCGGGGATTCGCCACACCCAGGACCCGGTGGAACAAATCGGCATTCACCGCTCCCGCCAGGCGATGCACCAGGCGGATGTCGTTTTATTGGTGATCAGCGCCGTCGAGGGCTGGACTGAGGCAGACCAGGCGCTTTATAAAGAGGTGCAGGGTCGGCGGGTGATCGTGGTGGTGAACAAGATGGATGTGGTTTCGACGCCGCCCCCCCTGCCGGCCGATGCCCAACCGGTGGTGTATCTTTCGGCCCTGCAGCGCCAGGGATTGGAGCAATTGGAAACGGTTTTGCTGGAGTACGTTTTCCAGGGCAAGGTACAGCAGACCAATCTCACCTACACCATTAACCAGCGCCAGCAGGCAGCCCTGATCCAGGCCCAACAGGCGCTGCAACAGATGCAGGCTACCATGGCCCAGTCCCTACCACTGGATTTTTGGACGATTGATTTGCGCTCGGCCATCCAGGCCCTGGGGAGCATCACGGGGGAAGAACTCACCGAAAGCATGCTGGACCAAATCTTTAGTAAGTTTTGTATTGGCAAGTAGGCCGGAGGTGGGGGGATGCTGGCCAACAGCGACTATCGCCAAATTGACCGGGAGCAGTTGGTGGATATGCTGCGCCACTACTGCCAGGTGAAGGACCAATACCAGCACGCACTCCTGCTGTATCGGGTGGGGGATTTTTACGAGTCGTTTTTCCAGGACGCCATTACGGTAGCCCGGGAGTTGGAACTGTATCTGACCAGCAAGTACGGGGGCAAGGAAATCGGCAAGGTGCCTATGGCCGGTATCCCCCACCACGCCCTGGAGCGCTATGCCAGCCAGTTGCTCAAAAAGGGGTACGCGGTGGCCATTTGCGACCAGACGGAGGATGCGGCCATTGCCGAGCGGGAGCGTCGCATGGTGCGCCGGGAGGTGACGCGGGTCTTTACGCCGGGAACGCTGCTGGAGGAGGCGCTCCTGCCGGCCAGGGAAAACAATTTTTTGGCGGCCCTGGTGTTGCAAGGGGACCAGTGGGGGCTGGCCCATGGGGATGTGTCCACTGGGGAGTTTCGGGTCACCCAAGGCCAGGGGCTGGAGACGCTCACCCAGGAGTTGCTGCGCCTGCAACCGGCAGAAGTTGTGATGCCCACGGAAGTCCCGGAGGCGGTCGGCCTGTGGCGCCCCGGAGAATCAGAGGGCAAAATTCCGGCGGGACTGCCCACCCACTTGACCTACACCCTGCAACCGGCCCGCTATTTTCACCTGGCCCAGGCGCGGCAACAGGTCCTGGATACCTACGGGCTAAAATCCCTGGAGGGGCTAGGGTGCGAGCATTGGCCCTTGGCAGTGCGGGCGACAGGGGGGTTGCTGGCCTATTTGGCGCAACACCAGGGCCATTACCACACGGGGCTGCAGTTGCCTACCACCTATTCCCTGAGCGAGTTCATGCAATTGGACCAACAAACCCGCCGGAATTTGGAATTAACCCAGACGGTGCGGGAAGGGTCGTTTCCGGGGTCCCTGCTATGGGCCATTGACCGCACGGTGACGGGGATGGGGGCGCGTCTGCTGCGGCGCTGGCTGCTGCAACCCCTGCTAGAGGTCTCGGCCATCAACGCGCGTCTGGATGCGGTGGAGGAGCTGGTCCACAAGGGGTTGTTGCGCCAACAGGTGCGGGAGCATCTTAAACAGGTGTATGACTTGGAGCGGTTGCTGGGGCGGGTGCAGGCGGGAACGGCCAACGCCCGGGATTTGCTGGCCCTGGCGGATTCCCTGTTGGCGGCCGGTCGCCTGGCCCAGGTGCTCGCCGACGGTCAGTCCCAGTATCTGCGGGAGTTGCAGGTGGTGCCGCCGGAGTTGGAGGCCCTGGGAGAGCGCATCCGCACCGCCCTGGTGGACTCGCCCCCGGTGACCCTGACGGAAGGGGGCCTGATCCGCGAAGGGGTGGACCCGGAACTGGACCAACTGCGGCAAACTCTGGCGGATGACCAAAACTGGATCGCCCAACTGGAGGTGACGGAAAAACAACGCACCGGCATCCCGACCCTGAAAGTGGGCTACAGTAAAACCTTTGGTTATTACATCAGCATCACGCGGGCCAAAAGTGAACAGGCACCCCCGGACTACATCCGCAAGCAAACGCTCACCAACGAGGAGCGCTACATCACCCCGGAACTCAAGGAACGAGAGATTCGCATTCTCAACCTGCAAGGAGAAATCCAGCAGCGGGAGTACGAGTTGTTTGTGCAATTGCGGCAGGCGGCGTCCCTCCATCAGCATCTGATTCGTCCCCTGGCCCAAAAAATGGCCCAACTGGATGTGCTGGCGGGGCTGGCGGAGGTGGCGGTGATGCACAACTACCAGCGACCGGTGGTGGTCACGGGTCGGGAGTTGGTCATTCGGCAGGGACGCCATCCGGTCGTCGAGCAGTTGTTGCCCGCCGGTTGTTTTGTCCCCAACGACACGGAACTGGGCACCGGCACGGATTTGATGATTCTCACGGGTCCCAACGCCAGCGGCAAAAGTTGTTATCTGCGGCAGGTGGGCCTGATTCAGCTCCTGGCGCAAATCGGCAGTTTTGTCCCGGCAGCGGCAGCGAAAGTCAGCATCTGCGACCGGATTTTTACCCGGGTGGGGGCGGTGGATGACCTGGCCACCGGACAGTCCACCTTTATGGTGGAGATGTGCGAAACGGCCAACATCTTGCACCACGCCACGGACCGCTCCCTGGTGTTATTGGACGAAATCGGGCGGGGGACAGCCACCTTTGATGGCCTGGCCATTGCCTGGTCGGTGGCGGAATACTTGGCTGCCTATGTGCGTTGCCGGGCGATTTTTGCCACCCACTACCACGAACTCAATCAGTTGGCCAACACGTTGAAAAACGTGGCGAATTACCAGGTGGTGGTGCAGGAGCTGGCCGACCAGATTGTGTTTTTGCACCAGGTGCGACCGGGGGGAGCAGACCGTTCCTACGGCATCGAAGCGGCTCGGCTGGCGGGGTTGCCCCCTTTAGTGATCAACCGTGCCCGGGAGATCATGCACCGCCTGGAGAAACACTCCCAGATCACCTTGGGGGATGAGCCGGTGCAGGGGGAATTGCCCTTGTTTGCCCCTAACGTCGCCGACTGATTTCTGTGCCCTGGTAGTAGTACTGGAGGATTTGCTGGTAGGTGTAGCCCCGCTGGGCCAGGCTGTAGGCGCCCCACTGGCTCATGCCCAGACCATGTCCAAAGCCCCGCCCCTGAAACGTAAAACCGCCCGGTGTAGAGTTGAGTAAATCAGCGCTGGCAAGATCGCTGGGGGTGGGTGTCACCGTAAACAAGGTGCTGCGCAGGTCCAGTAACTGGCGGAGTTCTGCACCTGTGAAAACGCGACTGCCTTGGGTACCCGTCACCCGCACCTGGAGTACGCGACCGCGCGGCGTGGTGCGCTCGGTGGTGAAACCCGTCACCTGGCCAACGCCGGGAATCAACCGGCTCAGCTCTGCCGGGGTAAAGGTCTTCTGCCAGCTGTATACAGGGGATTCCTGGTCAAAGTCAGGCACCCCCCGCAGGTAAGGCCGGGGCGACGACCAGATGTCTTCTACGTTTTCCGTGTGACCCCCCGACGCTGCGTGATAGACCGCTTCAATGATTTGCCCCCGATAAGTAAGCACTTGACCGGCCGTTGCCAACACCGCTTCCCGGGTGCGGTCGGATTCGCGGCTGTAGCCCTTGTAGGCTTGCCAGGTGACCGTGCGGCCCACGTCAAAATCCGGGTCAGCGGGACGGCGCATGCGGTACAGGACAAAACTGCGCGCAGCTACTGCCTGGGCCTTGAGGGCTTCCAGGGGCCAGTCAGGGTACATTTCCGACCCCACCACGCTGTAGAGGTACTCCTCTAGGGGCACGTGGTTAACCGCCAGCAGACCATCGGCGCGGGCCACCAAGCGCAGGCGACCCCGATACCAGTCATCGCTGATATAGACAAAACCACCATCAGTAGGGCGCACCCACAACACCCGTCCCTGGTAGGTATGCAGCCGGACCTGTCCCCCCTGGAGTTGGGCACTGAAACCCAGCATGGGTGGCAAAGGTCCCAGCGGCCGTCCTGCCCCATCCGTGACCACCGCCGCACCGGAAACCCCCACCCGGATGGCCCGAGCATTTTGCTGGATGGCCACCCGGACCTCGGTAGCCCAGGCGACCGTCACCGTGCCCAGGGTAATCACACCGGCGATGACCGTTGCCCGCCACCAGTGCCAGCCCATACTGACCTCCCAACAAACTGCCCAAAAGTATAACAAGACACGCCAGTGGGTACAATCAAGGGGGTTGGTGTCTAGGCAGGGGATGGTTTTCCATCGTCGCTTACCCGCCGAATGGGAGCCTCACCAGGGTACCTGGCTTTCTTGGCCCCACAATCGGGAGACCTGGCCGGATTTGCTAGCCCAGGCGGAACAGGCTTTGGCTCAAGCTGTTGGATACCTGCGCCAGGGGGAAGTGGTCCACATCAACGTCCTGGACGACACCCACCAGGCCCACGTGCAGACCTTAGTCGGCGATGGCCCTAACGTGCACTTTCACCAGGTGCCGACGAACGACGCCTGGTGCCGGGACCACGGCGCCATCTTCGTCCTAGAAACCACAGAGACGGGCCAACGGTTGGTGGCCACCGGTTGGCAGTACAACGCCTGGGGCGAGAAATACCCCCCCTGGGACCGGGACCGGCAAGTCGCCCGGCGTATGGCGGAAATTCTGGGGGTGCCCTACCTGCAGCTAGACCCTGTCCTGGAGGGGGGAGCGATTGAATCTAACGGTGACGGCGTACTGCTAGCTGCCAAGTCCTGCTTGCTCCATCCTCGGCGCAACCCCGGCTTTACCACCGCCACCTGGGAACGGTATTTCCGGGAATACTTCGGGGCTGAGCGAGTGTTTTGGCTGGATGCGGAAATTGCCGGCGATGACACCGACGGCCATGTGGATGTGACCACCCGGTTCGTGGCGTCAGATGTCCTAGTAGCCGCCCGCGAAACCAACCCCCAGGACCCTAACCACCCAGCCCTAGAGGCCAACTGGCACCAATTGCAGACTCTAGCCCAGGCCCAGGGATGGCAACTGCTGGCCTTGCCCATGCCCCAACCCGTGATCCATCGCGGCCAACGTCTCCCCGCCAGCTATGCCAACTTCTACATCGGCAATACCGTCGTTCTGGTGCCCACCTTCAACGACCCCCACGACCGCGTTGCCCTGGACCTACTGCGGGACTGCTTCCCCAACCGAGACGTGGTGGGCATAGACAGCCGCGCCCTTATTGAAGGGCTGGGGGGACTCCACTGTCTGACCCAACCGGTGCCCGCCCTTTAGGTCACCCGGCCATCAGGCATGGTTGTTTGGTAAAGCATCGCCCCGGTGAAATTCGCCCCCCCAATATCTGCCCTCCACAAATTCGCCTGGCTCAGGTCCGCCTCCCGCATATCCGCTTTCGTGAGATAGGCTTCCTGGAAAACGGCCTGGACCAGATGGGCCTGGCACAGGTTGCTTAAGGTCAAGTCGGCGCGCGTGCCTTTGACCTCGTCCATCTGGCAGCGCAGGAAGATGGCTTTGCTGGCTTTGGCTTCTGTGAGATTGGCCTGGCGGAAATCGGCATCGGTGCAATCCGTCTCTAGCAACCCAGCCCGCACCAGTTGCGCCCGATTCAGACGCGCCCGGTGTAAAATGGCCTGGCTCAAATCCGCCTCGTGGAGATGGGCTTCCTCCAAAATGGCGTGACTGAGGTTAGCGTTGGCCAGGAGACTGTTTTGCAACTTTGCCCCCTTGAGATTGGCCCGGCGCAAATCCGCCCAGCCCAAATCGGCTCCCCGCAAATCCGCCCCTTGCAAATCGGCCCCCTGCAAATCCGCCCGCCGCAGATTCACCCGTTCACTTCCCCCTTTGGTGGCCCTCCCCAGGTTGGCTCCCCGCAGGCAGGCTCCCCGCAAATTGGCACTGGACAGATTCGCCCCCCGCAAATCCGCCTCCACCAAACTGGCGTCCAAGAAATTGGCAAAGATGGCGTGGGCGCGGGATAAGTTTGCTCGGTACAGGACACTGCCGTGGAATTGAGCTGCGTTGAGGTCACAGGCCGACAAATTAGCCTGGGCCAGATAGGCACCGCTCAAATCAGCCTGGCTGAGTTTGGCCTCTTGTAAATCCACCCGGCTGAGGTAGGCAAACACCAACTCGGCGCTATGCAAATCACAACGGCTGAGATTGACATTGATCAAATCAGCCTGGTTCAGGCGAATCCCCCGCAGGTCCAGACCGGCAAAATTGCTCTCCCCCCGGCTGTAACGCTGTAGCAGTTCGGCCGCCTCCATGACTCACGACTCCCCCCGGTCGAGACGGTCCATAACTTGGGTCAATCGCTCGGCAATCGCCTGCACCTGGTAGACAAATTCCCGCAGGTAACGGTAGCGCAGAGTTGGCGGTAAACCCTGAGCAGCTGTCTCCAAATCCCCCTCCAACTGGCGAAAGACCCGTTCGATATACTCCACCACCTGCCCAACGGCAGCGCTTACCCGCTGGCGCAATTCGCTGGCGGTGGACAACTCCCGCTGCAACACATCGCTCACCCGCCCGGGGGTAACATCCGGGGGCGTCACCACCGGCATCACCTGGGATTCGGAGCCGATGACCACCACCGGTTCCGGAGCCGGTTCGACTAGGGGCGGCGCATCTCCAGGGACCGGTTCCCCGTCGTCGGCCACGGTGGGCTGCTTGTGCAACCGTTGATAGACCGGTTGGAGCACTTCCCGCAGCGTTCCGGCCACTTGCTGGTATTCCTCCGGTTCGTCCATTTGCTGGGCCGTGGCCTCCAGGCGCTGACAGAGTTCCTGATAGTCGGGGAACGCCAGCAACAAATCCCGTAGGAGCCGTTCCAACTCCAACCCCTTGACCATCAACCAGGGCGCCGTCAACAACATGTCCCCCTGCCGCAACATCCGAGCGATCAGGATTTTCAGGCGCAAAGGATTGGTGCGGTTAACCAGTTCTAGGCGCAGGTCAAACCATTCCTGGGGCGGTAGGATGGTGGCCTGATCCGGTGGGGTTTGGGTGCGAAACCACTCGGTGGGGTCCTCATCGGGATACAGCACCGCCATGGCCCGCAGGATGGTTTCCGCCACCGGCATATACTCCACCGGCTTATTCAAACTCCGCACCAGGTTTTCCAGGGTCGGGCGCAACTCCCGCATGGTAGGCCGCACCTCCAGGGTTTTGGCCACCAGGTCCCGCAGGTCAATAGCCGCCAACTTATCGGCCTGGGTCTCCCAGGTACCCGTGCAGGCAAAAATCAACAGTTTTTTGATCCGCAGGTAATGCGGACTCTGTTCCAGTTGGGCAGCCACGCTGGCGATAGCAGTTGCCTCGACCAGGGTCATTCACTCCCCCCCATCTACGGCTGCCGCTGCTGGAGTTGTTGGCGTCCCTGATGCACCCGCTGGAGATTTTCCCCCAGCACCTGTTCCAGCAGGGTCAACACCTGGTGGGCATAAGTCTGGGCGCCCTGGATGAGCTGTTGCCGTTCCGCCTCCGCCTGCTGCCGTTGCCGGGCCAGTTCCTCCTGGGTTTGCTGGCGCAACTGCTGCAACTCGGCAATGGTGCTCTGGCGCAAGGCCGCACATTCCTGCTGCACCTGATGCCGTAACCGCTGGGCCTCCTGCTGCGCCTGCTGCAAAATCACGTGCTGATCCAGCAACCGGGCCGCCTGTTGTTCCGCCTGGAGCACGATGTGTTGCGCCTGGGTCTGGGCATGCCGTAAGATTTGGTCCCGCTGCTGCAACACCTGTTCCGCCTCCAGCACCAGCGCCGGCAGGTTATGGCGAATGTGGTCCAACTGGGCAAAAATCATCTGCTCGTTCACCAACACCCGGCCACTGAGGGGCACCCGCGGGCTATCGGCCACCAGGATTTCCTCCAGGCGGTCCAACTCCTGGCGTAGGTGCAAAATGGCCAGTTGGGTTACGTCGTTGACAGGTGAGGTCGGAAGCATTGTTCAATCTCCGCAACCAGGGATGGGGGAACCAGATGGTCAATACTGCCGCCAAAGCGGGCAATCTCCTTGACCACGCTACTACTTAAAAAACTGTACTCGGTGGTGGTGGTCAGAAAAACCGTTTCGATCTCCGGCGCCAGGGAGCGATTGGTGTGGGCCATCTGCAACTCGTACTCAAAATCCGACAGCACCCGCAGCCCCCGCAGGATCACCCGCGCCTGGCGCTGCCGCGCATAGGTCACCGTCAACCCATCAAAACTATCCACCTCCACATTGGGCAAGTGGGCCGTCGCCTGTCGAATCTGCCGCACCCGCTGGGCCACCGAAAACAGGGGCTTTTTACTGGGGTTGGCCAGGACCGCCACAATCACCCGGCCAAACAACTGACTCCCCCGCTCGATAATGTCCAAGTGGCCGAGGGTAATAGGGTCAAAACTACCAGGATAAACCGCAATCGGCAAGCCTTTTTCATCCATAGCCTGACAGCTAGCTTAGCATCCCGGCCCAGCCCCGGCCAAGAGTCCTACTCCCGGTGCAATTGGATACGCGGGTCCGCCCACTGCAACAGCACGTCCGCCAGCAAATTCCCCAAAACCAACATCACCGACCCCAGCAGCAAACTGGCCATCACCAGGTACACATCCTGGGCCGTCACCGCCTGTAAAATCAACCGCCCCAGCCCCGGCCAATTGAAAAAATACTCAGAAATAAACGCCCCACTCAGCAGAGAAGCAAACTCAAACCCCAGCAGCGTGATCAAGGGATTAATGGCATTGCGCAGGGCATGGACATAGATCACCCGGTTCTCCAGCAGCCCTTTAGCCCTAGCAGTACGGATGTAATCCTGGCGCAACACCTCTAGCAAATTCCCCCGCATCAGCCGCTGCAACCCGGCAAAGCTAATGATGGTTAGCGTCAGCGCCGGCAAAAACAAATGCCAAAGCACATCCAACACCTTACCCAGCAGCGTCAAATCCTCAAAGTCCAGGCGCGTCATATCCCCCACCGGAAACCAGCCCGTGCGCTGGGCCAAAAACAGCAACAGCAAACCCGCCACAAAACTGGGAAACCCCTGGGCGATGTAGCTGAGGCCCTGTAGGCAATAATCCAGCCAGCGGTTTTGGTGGACCGCCGCCACGATCCCCAGGGGTATCGCCAACCCCCAGGTCATCAGGAGCGATGTCACCGCCAGGAGCAACGTCGCCGGCACCCGTTCCCACAGCAGCAGGGCCACCGGTCGCCGATAAACAAAACTCTCCCCAAAATTCCCCCGCAGCACTTGCGACAGCCAACGGACATACTGTTCCACCGGCGATTTATCCAACCCAAATTGCTGGCGCAGCGCCTCCACCGTCTCCGCCGAAATCGTAGGATTTTGCTGCAGAGTGTTCAGGTAATCCCCCGGCGCCAGTTGCAGGATAGCAAAGGACAAAGCCGACGCCAACAACAGGGTCAACACCGCTTGCAACAGGCGTTTTAACCAGTAGTTCCTCACCAGGCGGGCCACCCATCTATTCATAGGTCACCAGGGTTTCGATGGCCGTTTGGGGCAAGCGTTGGCGTCCCCCCAAGTAGGCCAATTCAATGATGAACCCAAACCCCACCAGTTCCCCTTGGGCCTGTTGCACCAGTTCCCCCACCGCCCGGGCCGTGCCCCCCGTCGCCAGCAAGTCATCCACCACCAACACCCGTTGGCCTGGGCGAATCCCATCTTGGTGAATCTCCAACTGGTCCGTGCCGTACTCCAAGGCATATTCCCGGCGATGCACTGGCCCTGGTAACTTCCCCGGCTTGCGCACCGGCACAAACCCACACCCCAGGGCGTAGGCAATCGGCACCCCAAAAATAAACCCCCGGGATTCCGGCCCGACGATCACCTCCACCCCCCGTCCGCGAAACCGCCGCGCCAGTTCATCGATTGCATAGCGCAGCCCCTGTGGGTGGGCCAGCAGCGTCGTGATGTCCCGAAAGATGATCCCCGGTTGGGGAAAATCCGGCACGTCGCGAATCAGCGCTTTTAGGTCCATAGCCGTCCAAACAGGGCCACCGGCTTTTTATTATGCCTGATGGGGACGCGGGGGATGTTGCGCCAGCGCCATTTGCAGATAACGCCCCGTGTGGGAATGGGGATGTTGGGCCACCTGCTCCGGCGTTCCGGTTGCGACAATCTCACCGCCCTGATGTCCTCCTTCTGGCCCCAAATCGATCACCCAATCGCAACAGCGGATCACATCCAAATTGTGCTCAATCACCAGCACCGTATTCCCCTTATCCACCAGGCGTTGGATCACCTCCAGCAACCGATGTACGTCATAAAACGACAAACCGGTGGTGGGTTCGTCAATCAAATACAGAGTCCTACCGGTGGCCCGCCGCGACAGCTCCGTCGCCAGTTTGATGCGCTGGGCCTCCCCCCCCGACAACGTAGGCGCCGGTTGCCCCAGCCGGATATAACCCAGCCCCACATCCACCAGGGTTTGCAGGCGACTGACCGCCTGGGGAATAGCGGCAAAAAACTCGCAGGCCTCCGCCACCGTCATATCCAACACATCGGCGATGGATTTGCCCTTGTATTTCACCTCCAACGTCTCCCGGCTGTAGCGCTGGCCCTGGCACACCTCGCAGGTCACATACACGTTGGGCAGAAAGTGCATCTCAATGACATTCACCCCTTGGCCCCCACAGGCCTCGCAGCGCCCCCCCTTGACATTAAAGGAAAAATGGCCCGCTTTGTAACCCCGCGCCTTGGCCGCCGGTGTCTCGGCAAAAACGGCCCGAATGGCATCAAAGGCCCCTGTGTAGGTCGCCGGATTGGAGCGGGGCGTCCGCCCGATAGGAGACTGGTCAATCACGATCACCTTATCCAAGGCCTCCAATCCTTCAATCGCTCCCAATTCCGCCGGAAAGGGCACCTTGTGACCGAAATGGTGCGCCAAGGCCGGATAGAGCAACTCGTTGACCAACGTGGACTTCCCCGACCCAGACACCCCCGTCACACACACAAACATCCCCAAGGGAATCTCCACGTCAAGGTGTTTTAGGTTGTGGCGGTGGGCATCCCGCAGGCGCAGGACTTGGCCATTGCCCGGACGACGGCACGCCGGCGTAACGATTTCCTTGCGGCCCGACAGGTAAGCCCCCGTGATGGACTCCGGGTGCTCCAGGATGTCTGCCAATTGTCCCTGGGCAACGATGCGGCCGCCGTGCACCCCCGCCCCCGGCCCAATATCCACAATGTGATCAGCGCTGCGGATGGTCTCCTCATCGTGCTCCACCACGATCAACGTATTGCCCAAATCCCGCAGGCGCTTGAGCGTGGCCAGCAGCCGGCTGTTATCCCGCTGGTGCAGTCCGATACTCGGCTCATCCAACACATACAGCACCCCCGTGAGTCCCGAACCGATTTGGGTAGCCAGCCGAATACGCTGGGCCTCACCGCCGGAAAGGGTCATCGCCGAGCGGTCCAGGGTGAGATAATCCAGCCCCACATCCACCAGAAACTGCAGCCGCGCCCGGATTTCCTTGAGCACCAGGTGGGCGATTTGGGCTTGGCGGGGCGTAAGTTCCAGGCGCTCCAGCAACTGCAAACACTCCTGCACCGAAACGCCCGTGAAATCCGTAATGCGGTAGCCCCCCACCCGTACCGCCAGCGCCTCCGGTTTCAAACGCGTACCGTGGCAAGCTGGACAAGGGGAATCGAACCGGTACTGGTCCAGCTTTTGCTGGATCAACTCCGACGTCGTTTCCCGATATTGCCGCTCCAGCAGGTTCAGCACCCCCTCATATGTCTTCCAATAGCCCTGGCGGCCATTTCCCAACCAAATCGGCTCCGGCGCCCCATACAAAATGATCTCCTGCTGCTGGGGCGTCAGTTGACACCAAGGAGTGGCCAAGTCAAAGCCGTAGGCAGCCCCCAAGCTATCCAGCAGCCCCAGGTAGTAGTCATGGGGTTTATCCGACCAAGGGGCAATCGCCTGGTACAGGGGCAGTTTGGGATTGGGAATCACCAACTCCGGGCTAAAACGCCGCAAAAACCCCAACCCATGACATGCCGGGCAAGCACCGTAGGGCGAATTAAAAGAAAACAACCGGGGGGACAACTCCGCCATCACCGCCCCATGTTCCGGACAGGCAAATTTCTCCGAAAACACCCAATCCCGCCAGGCGTCCCCCTCCTGAATACTGGCAATGACCACCCCCTCTCCCTGCTGCAAGCACGTCCTCAGGGAATCCACCAAACGGCTATACACATCCGGTTTCACCACCAGCCGGTCCACCACGATTTCCAGGCGATGGCTGTGGTTTTTCTCCAGGGGTGGCACCTCCTCCAGGGCATACACCTGGCCGTTGACCCGCACCCGGGCAAACCCCTGCTGGGCGATTTGGGCCAACAGTTTTTGATGGGTGCCCTTTTTCCCCCGCACCACCGGCGCCAGCAGTTGCAACCGCGTCCCTGGAGGTAAGCTCAAAATCTGGTCAGCGATTTGGTCCACCGTTTGGGGGCTGATATTGCGGTCGCAGATGGGGCAATGGGGCACCCCCGCCCGGCCAAACAACAAGCGGAAGTAATCGTAAATTTCCGTGACCGTGCCCACCGTCGAGCGCGGGTTATGGGACGTGGATTTTTGGTCAATGGAAATCGCCGGACTCAAGCCCTCGATGGCATCCACCTCCGGCTTATCCAACTGCCCCAAAAACTGGCGGGCATAGGCGCTCAAAGACTCCACATACCGCCGCTGCCCCTCAGCAAAGATCGTGTCAAAGGCTAGGGATGACTTCCCCGACCCCGACACCCCCGTAAACACAATCAACCGGTTGCGGGGCAAATCCAAATCAATATTTTTCAGGTTGTGCTGGCGGGCGCCCCGGATGCGAATCACCTCGCCGCTGCCGGCTGTCATAGAAAAACTTAGCGACCCCTAGGCCCCCAACAGCTTAAACAGCAACCCATTGAGCACCGCCAACAAGATAGGGCCAATGAAGGCGCTCACCCAGCTTTGCAACCGGAATCCCTTCACCACAGCCGCCGCGATGGCAAAGATCAAAGCGTTGACCACCAACGTAAACAGCCCCAACGTCAGGATATTCAAAGGCAACGTCAGCACCAGCAACAACGGGCGCACCAGGGCATTGAGCAACCCCAGCACCAGCGCCGTCCACAAGGCCGTGCCAAACCCTTCTATCCGCACCCCCAGCGGCAGTCGGGAAATAATCCACAAACTCAGCGCATTCACCACCCACGTCACCAGCAACTTCGTCAACATGACCGCTCCTTATCCTTCTTGCCGACGTGCTCCAGCAACAACTCCCGCAAATAGGCCCTGGCCTGCTCCCGACTTTCATTATACAGAGCCAAAAACCGCGCCTTCTTTTCCGGCGTATCCAGCAGGTCCCGATTGGCCCGGGCTACGGCCTCCCCTGCCCATTGGATCGCCCCCTCCCCCGAGTAGTACTGGCTGCGCACCGACGCAATACAGGTTTCCAGGCTGGGCTTCTGGTGGAACACGCGGGTATGGTTGGCCATGCGCAGGGCGTCCCGCTCCGGGTCAATCCGCCAGTTACCCTGTTCATCCTGCTGCCAGAGATTGGCCTTAGCGTTAGCCGCCTCCTGGTCCTCCGCCGCAAACTGCCGCATCCCCGCCGAGCGCCGGATATTGCCCGCCACCACCGTCGCCGCCGCCTCATCAATCAGCAGACAACACTCCAGGGGCGTCAACTGACGACCCACCGCCTTATTGAGAATGCGCGCCACCCGGGGAAACAACGGTGGCAACAAGGCCGGGTTGGCAATCCCCCCAAACCCCTTGAGCGGTTCCCCCTGGGGCCGCACATGGCTCACCTCCACCGTAACCTGCCAAACGCCGCCTTCTACCGGCTCACTGGCCAGCTCCAGCAGAGCCTGGTAGGCCTGCACCCAGCCCTGGCGCGAATCCCCCACCCGGATCGTCACCTGCGTCCCCTGGCGTTCCACCTGCGTCTGTTGCAGGCGTTGCTCCGGCGGCACCTCCCCCGGTTGGCCCACCACCTGCACCTCCAGGCGGGTGGTAATCGGCGGCAACTGCTGCACATACCAAGGTTCCAGCACCGCCCCCGTACCGGCCCCCTGCATCGCCAAATCCATCATCAGCCCAAAGCTATGCCAGTCCACGATCCGCTGCGACGTACAGTTATAGGCCCCGGAAAAATTCTCCGGCTGGTGAATCCAATCCGTGCCCCCCACCCACAGCCAGCGACCGGAAGTCAGGGCCTTGAGTTGTTGTTGCATCTCCAGCACCAGCGCCTTTTCCTCCGGCGTAAAACGCCCTAAAACCGCCAAATCCTCGACTGTACGCTGACACACCTGGGTCCAGGACTCCCGCTGCCCATTGACCCGGCGGCTGTAGGTGCGGAAAAAGACCGGATAGGCGCAAGGGGCCTGCAACGGTAGGTTGGCCTCGGTCATGCTCGGTTTGCCACAACACCATCAGCACTATAGCGTATCCCGGTGGCCGTGCGCAGGATGCCCCTAACCCTCTAGGATAGTAAGTATTCGTAACCAATTGATCGAATTTTGCAACTTCCATGACCGGCGAATCCTATCTCAATCATCCCAACTTTGGTCTGCTTTACCGGATTTGCCGCTTGGGAGATGGCAGCGAACTCTACATGACCCTCTATGCCCATCGTCTGTTTTTTCAGGTGCGCTCCCAGGGAGACGCCTTGGAAATTGAACCCGTCAGCCGGCACCAGGCCAAAATGCTCATCGAGATGCACCTGCGGGACCTGCGGCGACTCGGTAAACTTCAGGAGTACCAAAAGCTCCAGCAGTGGGAAAAACGCCTGTGACCCCCGAAGAACAACTGGCGCAAAATTGGGAACGCCTGCGCCTGCAAATTCCCCCCCAGGTGCGGGTGGTAGCGGTAACCAAACAGGTACCGGTGGAACTAATCCGCCAGGCCTATTACCTGGGGTTACGGGATTTTGGCGAAAACCGCATTCAGGAGGCCATCCCTAAAATCCAAGCCCTCCAGGATTTACCCGGCATCACCTGGCACTTTATTGGGCATCTACAACGCAACAAAGCCCGCCTGGCCTTGGAATATTTCCCCTGGATTCACAGCGTGGACGACCTGGCTTTAGCCCAACGGCTCGACCGGCTAAACGCCCAGTTGCACCAGCCCGCCCAATTACTCCTGCAGGTGAAACTCCGCCCCGACCCCCACAAATACGGCTGGCAGGTCCCCGATTTGCTCCAAGCCATCCCCGCCTTGCAGCAACTCCAGCACGTGGCCCTTAAAGGGCTTATGACCATTGCCCCTTTAGGTTTATCCCCCACCGAACTGCAGGCCCTATTTCGGGAACTGGTGGCCCTAGGGCAGCAGCTTTGCGACCGCCTGCCGATTCAGGAGTATTCGATGGGTATGTCTGATGACTACCCCTATGCCATTGCCGCCGGGGCCACCATGGTGCGTTTAGGACGCTGTCTGTTCGGTGAACGACCGACCGCCCCTGCCGGCTACCCCCTTAAAAACTTGTAAAAATCCTTCGCCCCGTCCCCTGTCCATCCCTATAATGACCCAAAGTCCGTCGGTCTGCATCCACCCTGTAGCCGATTAGAGCGATCAATATGTTGAATTTTGTGACAAAAAAGGTTAGGGTTCAGGTATCATCCATTGTATCGAAGTACATTGGTAGGCCGATACCTGTACCATCACTGGCTGGGTTGACAGGTCAACGTTCGACAACGGACGGGCGCTGCCAATGGCGGGTGACCAACTCGCTTCCTCAACACATGCGATGTTCCTCCTTCCTCACTGTTGACCCCTACCTTTAGGCCTGTGGCAGGAGTGGATCTTCCATGCAAATGCTGAAGCGCTTGCGCGAATGGGTCAGTTTGGGGGAGCCGGTGGAGTATGATTATGACCCCGGTCAGCATCCGACCTCCCCACCCCCCATGACGCCACCGACGACCGAGCGCCGCGACGCTCCCCGTCGGCGGGAACGTCCCTCGATGACGACTGCTTCTGAACCTTCTACCCCGAAAACGCCCATGAACAACGTGATTGGTTTACCCACAGCCCACAACCAGCCCTTTGAGGTGGTGGTGATGGAACCTCGCTCTTTTGAGGAGATGCCCCAGGCGATTCAGGCCCTGCGGGAGCGCAAATCGGTGGTGCTCAATGTCACCCTGATGGAACCGGAGTTGGCCCAACGGGCGGTGGATTTTGTTGCCGGCGGCACCTACGCCATTGATGGGCACCAGGAACGTTTAGGGGAAAGCATTTTCCTGTTTACCCCCAACGGCGTACAGGTCACCACCCGTACTTCGGTACCCAACCCAACCCCCATGGAAGCCCCCAATCCCCTACGGAATACGCCCCCCATCTGGACACCAGAGGCGATGCCGGCCTACTTAGCCCAGTAGCCCCATGACCTATCGGTTGGGGGTCATCGGCGGGGGTGTCCTGGCAGAAGCCCTCGTCAAAGGACTGTTAGCCGAAAATATCTATCCTCCTGCGACGATCCTGGTCAGCCATCCCCGGGCGGAGCGACGGCAGTATTGGCAAGAGACCTATGGGGTGGTGGTCAGTGGTGACAACCGGGCAGCGGCGGCAGCTACAGAGGTTGTGTTAGTGGCCGTGAAACCCCAACAGTTTTCCCAGGTGGTGCCGGCCCTGAGTTCTGTCCATCCCCAGGCGGTGTTGGTATCGGTCTTGGCCGGTCTGTCCCTGACGACCTTGGAGCAGACGGTTCCCGGAGCAGTCTGGGTGCGGGCCATGCCGAATACACCAGTGCGGGTACGGGCCGGGATTACCGCCCTCGCCTGGGGCAGTCGGGTGAATGAAGTCCAAAAACAGCGGGTCGAGCAACTGTTTCGGGCCGTCGGTCAGGTGGTGGTTGTACCGGAAACCTATTTGAATGCTGTGACGGCGCTGGCGGGGTCAGGACCGGCCTATGTGGCTGTGCTACTGGAAGGCTTGATTGATGGGGGAGTGTTGGCGGGCCTACCCCGGGCTTTGGCCACCCAGTTGGCGGTGCAAACCCTGGCGGGAACGGCGGCCATGCTCCAGCAACCGGGGATAACGCCGGCGGATGTGAAGGCCCAGGTCATGAGTCCCGGGGGGACAACGGCAGCCGGCCTCTTGCCTTTGGAAACCCAAGGGGTGCGCGGCATCCTGATGCAAACCGTACAGGCGGCCTATCTACGGGCGCAGACGCTGGAACAAGCTGGTTAGGGTAGCTTTTCCAGGAGAGCATCCCGCTGGTGGCGGATCTGGCTAGCTTGGGGTTGCAGGGCCAAAGCCTTTTCAAAACAGGTCAGAGCCTCCGGATAGCGCTGGCCATGGCTGAGGGCAACCCCTAGGTGATACCAGGCTTCCCAACGGTCGGGTTGTCTTTGGCTGGCCTGCTGGTAGTACGCCAGGGCCTGATCCCACTGGCCTAACCGCTGCCAAACCTGGCCCAGGAGTAAACAATCGTCGGCCTGGAGGGTGGGTTGGTCAGGCTGGAATTGGGCCAGTTGTTGTTCCAGGTCCCTAGGTAGGGCGCTGTCGCTTTGGGTCAACCACTGGCGCAGGCGTTCCAAGACCGGTTGGGGGGGGGGAACGACGGTCATGGCTTCCGTGGCTTCGGCCAGGGTATGCAGCCGTTTTTGCCATTCCTGCTCCAGGGCTTGGCGGGTTTGGGTGGCCAGGGCAGCCAGGGTGATTTGGTAGTGGGTGAGTTGCTGGGCCAGCACTTCCGCCACGATGGTCTCCGCCTGGGTGCGCATGGGTTTTTGGGCCTGGTCAGCCGCCATTTGCACCAGTTGCTGAAGAATACTGCGGCGCAACCACCATAAACCCAGCCCCGTCGCTATCGGCAGCAACACCAGCACCAACAGCAACAGGTTAAGCAGTAGGGTCGTGTGGCGAAAGGCTCGGTCCACCTCCATTTGCACCACTTCTTGCCAGGGCCGGAAGGTACCGGGTTCAGGACGATGGCCGCCCCCACCCCCGCCTTGGGCCAGCACCGGTCTGACTGTCAGCAGGACGGTCAATCCCAGCCCCCACCATCGTTGCATAGGCTATCGCTGCTTTTTTTTCATCTTAGCGTCGGGTGCAGGGGGTCAAAAGACACAGTAAAATGCGAAGGGATGGTGCTTGCGATGGTTATGTCCCTTTGCCCCGTTCCCCTCGACCAGCAACCCCTCCAGGAATATCAGGCTCTACGGGACTCTTGGTTCTACCAATGGCCGGCCTTGAGTTGGGGCGCCTACGGGCGACGGTTACTGTTGGCGGCGGGTTTGGGGGCACTGGTGGCCATTCCGGTGGCAGCGGCCAGTTTTGACCCTGGACGGCAGCCTTGGTTATTCGGTTGTGCGGCGGTGGCGGGGGCGGCGGTCTTGCCCAGCTTATTGTTGCTGCAGTTGTACCTGGGGTGGCAGTATGTCCGCCAACGATTGGCCAGTCGCACGATCGTGTATGAAGAGTCGGGCTGGTATGACGGTCGGACCTGGGAAAAGCCACCGTTGGTGTTGGCCCAGGAGCGGTTGGTCAGTCGGTATCAGGTGGAACCCCTGTTGCGGCGATTGCAGTGGAGTTTAGCGGGCATGGGCCTGCTGTACGCCGCCGTCGGGGGATTGGGGTGCCTGTGTCGTTAAGCCGGGTGAAACGGACCCAAGCCGAACCCTTGACCGTCCACTTACTGCGGGAGGGGATTCCCGAATCGGTGCATTACGTCCATGCCACCTTGACCGATGAACGGGGCCGCCTTCTGGCCGTGGCCGGGGATGCCGAAACCACTACCTTCGCTCGCAGTAGTTTTAAGCCCTTTCAGGCCCTGGCGGTGGTCAGCAGCGGCACCCTAGAGCATTTTCGCCTGGGCGACCGGGATTTGGCGGTCATTTGCAGCTCCCACCAGGGGCAGATTGCGGCGGTACGCCAGGTGTTTCGCATCCTCTGGCAGGCGGATATTGACCCTGCAGAACTCCAGTGCCCTGTTCCCCCGGGCAAGCGCAGCCGGTTGGAACACGGTTGTTCGGGTAAGCATGCGGGGATGCTGGCGGTTTGTGCCCGCTATGGTTGGCCGCGCCACACCTATCTCCAGCGACAACACCCGGTGCAGGAGTTAATCCTCGGTCAGGTGGGGGAGTTGCTCGGCGTCCCGGGGGTGGAATTTATCGCTGTCCATGACGACTGCGGCGCACCGACTTATCTGTTACAACTGCACCAACTGGCGGCCCTGTACAGTCACCTGGCGGCGGGGCAACACCTGGGGCTGGCCCAAATTACCCGGGCGATGACCCAACAGGCCGATCTGGTGGCCGGGTCAGGGCATTTTGATACCGAGCTGATGCAGTTGACCCAAGGAACGGTGGTCAGCAAAGCCGGCGCCGAGGGGGTACAATGCCTGGCGAACTTAGAAACGGGCATGGGTCTGGCGATTCGGGTACTGGATGGGGCCAGACGGGCCAAATACGCCACCGCTATTCACCTGCTTCACCAATTGGGGTGGATTTCCCCGACGACTCGGGAACGCCTGGCCGAACAATTCGTCCAGTTGAGTCCGTACGTGCGCTTGGAGGTGCAGGGGGAACTGTCCCTCCTGTGAAGGACTTGCCATCTAGGGAGCGCTCGCGTTATGATTAATACCTGCACCGCGGGGTAGAGCAGCCTGGTAGCTCGTTGGGCTCATAACCCAAAGGTCACTGGTTCAAATCCAGTCCCCGCAATCGAGTTACCCTGGGTTGATTGAAGCGAAGGGGTGGGTGGGTGGCCCGCTTCGACTACCATAGGGAGCAGGCGATTCTTTTGGCATGGGGTGCCAGGGTGTTTAAGAAATTATTAATTGCCACGGATTTGCGGGATGGGTTGCATCGGTTATTGCGGTTTGTACCGGCGTTGGGGGCGGGGGGAATCGAGGCGGTCACCTTTGTGCATGCGGTGCCCTACCGGGATACGGGTGTGCGCATCAAGGAGGACTTGGAGGCCCTAGCGGCGGCGCGGGCGAAATTGGTACTCCCGGCGGACACGGGGGGGGTGCAGGTGCAGAGCCTGGTGCGTTCGGGTAAACCGGCGGATGTGGTGAGCCAGGCAGCCCAAGAAGTCGGCGCCGAACTCATCCTGTTGGGGACGCAACAGCGCAATGTCCTGGCCGAAAAGATCCTGGGGAGCGATGCTTTGGCCCTGATGCGCCGGTGCGACCTGCCTTTGATGATCATGCGCCCGCAACTGGTGCAGGTTTTGACCGCTGAAGAGCTGGAACTGCGGTGCCGTCACCTGTTCTACCATCTCCTGTTGCCCTATCGCGGGTGTCCGGAATCCAAACATTTACTGGCCCAAGTCCTGGACCGCCTGCAGAAAGTTGCCCATCCCCGGGTGGAAACCTGTCATCTGGTATGGGTTGTGGAGGATCCGATTCGGCGGGACTATGACCCGGACCCCCAGGAAATTGCCCGCGCTGAACGGGAACTGGATCAAGTGGCCACCCAGTTGACTCCCTATGTTCCCCACGTTCACACCCATGTGCGCACTGGTAACCCGGTAGAGGCCATCCTGGAACTGGCCCAACTCTTAGACATCAGCGCCGTGACCTTGACCGAAGCCAACATGACCAATCTGTGGAATTTGTCCCTGCCGTTGGGGGGCGAGATGCTGCGGCGTTTTCCCTATCCCCTGATCCTCTTTTCGTCCCCCGAGAAATAGGGGCCATTCGTCCCCGGGATAGCTACAGCATAAGCAACAAAAAATGTCCAGGAGATGGCTTGCTCCCGAACATGTATCGTTGGGGGTATTGATTGGACGATGTTGCTGGGATGCCCTATGCCCTTAGCGGTTAAGGATGGCCGTCTTGGTTAGAACAAGGTATTGATGGCTGCACCGCTGCGCTCCAACCTGTTGTTGGTGGTTCTGCAGTCATCGTTGCCGGGGTTGCCGTCAATGTAAATGTCGGGGTCGTAATTAATGGTGACCAAGTAGGTGGGGGGAAATTCTCCTTCGGCAGGGGAGGAGCTATTCCAATCCCGCTCAAAAATGACCTGGACTTGTTCGCCGGGGGCTAGGTTTAGGAAAGGTTGTTGGGCAACCAGGCGAGCCGGGGACCCCGGTACCTGTTCGTAGAGGGCCACGATTTGCTGGTTGGGGGCTGATTGATAGGGGGCGGACCCTTGATTGCGCACAACGCCGATAATTTGGACTTGCCCCCGAAAGCGACTGGTACGGTTGAGCAGCTTAAAGTTAATGGCCTGTACGGCCGGGTCAGGGCAGGTCAGGGAGGGCTGAGGTAAACGGGGTCGTGGCAGCACCGGATTCCGAGGAATGGTCACCTGGGCAACTCCCGGCCGAATTCCTAGGGTCAAGAGGCTGGTGGCCAACAAAACAGTAGATACAAAGTGGTGGCGGCGCATAGGATTGACCTCGCTGTTGAAGAGACACCCAAGAAGTGCTTCCTGGTTATTCCCATCTTCGCCCGCCTTTATCCCCGTGGCAGTGAGCGTCGGCGTTCCTGGGGGATGACCTGGATCACCAAGCCGTCCCAACGTGATTTAATAGAAGCTCAGCTCATGGCTTAGCCCCTTCTATGCCCGTTGCCGTCTCGGAGCAATTGCACCGCCTGAAGCATCATAATCGCTGCGCCCTCATCCCCTTTGTCACCGCCGGCGACCCCGATTTGTCCACTACGGCCCAGGCGTTGCGTGTCCTCGATCAGGCGGGGGCCGATGTGATTGAACTGGGGGTTCCCTACAGCGACCCCCTGGCGGACGGGCCGGTGATTCAAGCCGCTGCCACCCGCGCCCTGGGAAAAGGGGTCACCCTAGACCAGGTTTTGGCCCTGGTGCAGGACGTCTCCAGCCAGATTCAGGCGCCCATTATTCTCTTCAGCTACTACAATCCCATCCTCAATCGCGGCATTGAACCCTTCTTGCAAGCCATTGCCCAGGCGGGGGTGCGGGGGTTGGTGGTGCCGGATTTGCCCCTGGAGGAAGCGGATGTGCTGTTACAGCCGGCGCCCTATTACGGCATTGAACTAACCCTGCTGGCGGCGCCCACCAGCCCTCCCGAGCGGCTGGCCGCCATTGCCCGGCGCTCCCAGGGATTTATCTACTTGGTGAGCATCACGGGTGTCACCGGCATGCGCCAGAAGCTGTCGGAGAAGTTGCCCCAGCTTTTGGCTCAGCTCCATCAGCTCACGGATAAGCCGATTGGCGTGGGGTTTGGGGTATCTCGACCGGAGCAGGCCCAACAAATCCGCGACTGGGGCGCCGATGCCGTGATCGTTGGCAGTGCTTTCGTCAAACGGTTGTATGAGGAGGGATTGACTTCGGTGCAGACGTTTTGCCAGCAGTTGCGTCAGGCCTTAGATAGCAAAAATTCATAAACACCGACCGTGCGGTCCAGCATTTTTTCCACGCTGAATTCCCGTAGTAAACGCTGATAACCGGCCTCCCCCAACTGCCGCCGCAAACTCCCATCCAGCAACAATTGACTCACCGCCTGGGCTAGGGCCTGGGGGTCGCCAGGAGGCACCAGTAACCCCGTTTGTCCGTGCACCACAATTTCGGGAATGGCGCCGACCCGGGTGGCGACAATTGGGCGGCGGGCGGCCATGGCTTCCAACAGCACCAGACCAAATCCTTCGTGTAGGGACGTATGCAAAAAAATGTCAAATCCCGCCATCCACTGGGCCGCATCCGGTTGATAGCCCAGAAATTGCACGTAGGGCGTAATGCGCAACCGGTCCGCCAGGGCCATCAGGGATGGGCGCAGGGGGCCATCCCCCAGAATGACCAGCCGCGCCTGGGGTACCTGCCGGTGAATGAGGGGAAAAGCCCGCAGCGCCGTCGCATGGGATTTTTGGGGCACCAAGCGTCCCACCATGCCGATCACCAACGCCTCCGGCTCCCAGGGCCAACAGGGACGTTCCACCAGAGGTGATGGGGTATAGCCATAGGGAATCACCGTGATTTTGTGGGCCGGCACCCGCTGGTACTTCATGTTGAAGGCCTTGAGATGCTCAGAAATGACAATCACATGGTCCATCCAGCAGGTATTCCAGGCAATTAGGGGGCGCATGGGCCAGTACCGCCGGTAGGGGTTGTCGTTGTGGCGGGTGCAGACAATCTTCACCTTGCCTGCCCAGCGGGCCGCCAGAGCACCGTATAAATCGGCGTAGAGCAGGTGGGTATGCACAATGTCGTAACCACCCCGGCGAATGATCCGGCAAATTCGGGGCAGGATTTGGGGTTCAAATTCCGTATAGATGCGTTGGTCAATCACCGGAATACCCTGGGCGATGAGGGCTTGGGTTAAGGCGCTGGGGGCTTCATGGGGTTTGGTGAGGGCCAAGAAAGTAACACTATAGCCCCGCCGTTGCAGCCCCGACAGTAACTGCAACAGGTGCCGTTCCGCCCCGGCAATCGGTCCCGCCCGTTGGATGTGTAGAATTTTGACCATATAATGCCCGGGGGAGGGATAGTTCCTAGCGTATTATGCACCGGATTCCTGCCCAACCGGGTCACTGGTCGGCCAGCACCACTTTAGTTGACCAAACGCCTGCCCCGATTATCTTCCTCACGGCTGCCGATACGGACATCCAAACCCTGGCGCAGGCGGTGGCCCAACTGCCCGCGGATTTCCCGGCCCTGCGGGTGGCTAACTGGTTGCACCTGAGCACCCCCTACAGCGTGGACGCTTACTTTGACCAAGTTTTAAGCCGGGCGCAGGTGGTGGTGGTGCGGCTGCTGGGCGGCTTGGATTACTGGGCCTACGGGGTGGAACGACTCCAGGAACTCACCGCCCAGGTGTGGGTGTTGCCGGGGGATGACCAGGAGGATTGGCGTATCTTCGAGCGGTCGAATGTGCCGGTGCCCGCTGTGCAATATCTCCATCGCTATTTCCGCTGCGGGGGGGTCAGCAACTATCGCCATGCCCTGGAGTTTGTCGCCAGCTACAGCCTGGGTTGGCCGGGTCAACCACCGCCACCGCAACCCCTGCCGGAATGGGGCGCCTATGCCTGGGAAGTCAGACCCTCACTACCGGGGGTGGGGATTGTGTTCTATCGCGCCCATCTGTTGGCGGGCAACACGGGGGTGATTGACGCCTTGTGCCGGGCCCTGTGGGCTAGAGACCTCCAACCCTGGCCCTACTTTGTCCATACTCTGAGCCACCCGGAAACCCGCCAGGCCCTGCAACAGTTTTACCAAGAACATCCCATTGACGTTTTGTGCCTGACAACTGGGTTTTCCGTGGCCCAGTGGCGGGACGAAATCCCCGATTTGGCGTTGTGGGAAGCCTTGAACGTCCCCGTTTTGCAGGTGATTTTCAGCACCGACGAACGGGAGACCTGGCGGCAAGGGGTGCGGGGTTTGTCGCCCCGGGATTTGGGGATGCAGGTGGCCTTGCCGGAGGTGGACGGACGGATCATCACCCGGGCCATTTCCTTCAAAACCCCTCTGCAGGTGCATCCCCAGTTGCAGGTCCCCATTTATCACTACCAACCGGAGGAGGAACGGGTGAACTTCCTGGCGGACTTGGTCCAGGCCTGGGTGCGCTTGCGCCGGACACCCCCTGCCGAGAAACGCCTGGCCATCGTTCTGGCCAATTATCCCACCGAAGACGGTCGCATCGGCAACGGCGTGGGTTTGGATACACCGGCCAGTTGTCTGCAAATTTGGCGGGCGCTGCAAACGGTGGGTTATCGAGTGGGAACACCCCCAACTAGCGGCGATGAATTGATGCACACCCTCATCCAAGGACGCACCAACGACCCCGAATCCGCCATTCGTCCTTACCGGGAAAGGGTGCCTTTAGACCGCTACCGGCAATGGTTAACCACCCTACCCCAGTACCAGGCCATCATCGCCCGTTGGGGGGAGCCGGAGCAGGTGGCCGAGCAGGGGGGCATTCCCGTGTTGGGGCAGCGCTGGGAAAATCTGTTCATCGGCAT
This sequence comes from Gloeomargarita sp. SRBZ-1_bins_9, assembly GCA_039794565.1. NCBI lineage: Bacteria > Bacillati > Cyanobacteriota > Cyanophyceae > Gloeomargaritales > Gloeomargaritaceae > Gloeomargarita > Gloeomargarita sp. SRBZ-1_bins_9. The sequence goes on from JAUQVX010000002.1 coordinate 52,780, forward strand.
TCAACCCAGTCGCGGTTATGACCAGGACCCCCGCTTGAACTACCACTGCCCCAACTTAGAACCCACCCACCACTACCTGGCCTTTTACTACTGGTTGCGCTACGAATTTCAGGCCCACGCCGTGATCCATCTAGGCAAACACGGCACCTTGGAATGGCTCCCCGGCAAAAGCGTCGCCCTTTCTCCAGACTGCTATCCAGAAATCGTCTTGGGAACCCTACCCAACTTCTATCCCTTCATCGTGAATGACCCCGGGGAGGGGACCCAGGCCAAGCGCCGCGCCCATGCCGTCATCCTGGACCATTTGACCCCCCCCTTGATCCGGGCCGAATTGTACGGACCCCTGCTACAGCTCGAGCAACTAGTGGATGCCTACTACCAGGCCGAGGCCCTCAACCCGGAACAGCTCCCTTTTTTGACCCAACGGATTCAACAACTGGTGCAAGCCGAGCATCTTGACCAGGACTTGCCCCTTAAAAGCAGCGACATAGGTGAACTGATTACCCAGTTAGATGCCTATTTATGCGAGCTAAAAGAGGCCCAAATCCGGGGGGGATTGCATGTATTTGGGGTATGTCCCGAAGGGGAAAAATTACGGGATTTGGTCATTGCTATCAGTCGCTATCCCGGACCCGGACGATTGGGTTTAACCCAAGCCATCGCCCAGGATTGGGGTTACGCCTTTGATCCCCTAGAACTCACATCCCCAACATCACCATCAGCGGCCACAGCACCAGACCCAGCAGCGCCAATTCCGCCAGTAGAATCACCCCTCCAAAACACAACAGTGCCCGTAGCCCCGGCAACTGGTGTTCCCGACCTACACACCGCACCAGATTCACCACCACCCACAAATTAATGCCCAGGGAAAAGAGCAATCCCAACCGCGGCGACCAAGCCAGGGCACTCTTGGCAGCACCGGTGAGCAGTAATGGCCAGAGACTTTGCGCCACCGCCCCGAAGGTATCCGCCACCGAACCCACACCCCCTAGCCCCTGGGCCACCGTGTGCAGCGCCGCCGACAGCCAAAACCACCCCAGCCCCAGCCCCAGGCCAAAGGCGAAAAACCACCCCAACCAGCCCATCACCGTACTGCCCGTCCAAGCAGCGGCATTGAGGGATAACACCAGGCAGACCAGCACTAGACCGGCCACCGCCACCGGCAGCGAGGGACGCCCCTGGGCAGGTCGAAACCAGCTATTGTACAGCCCTTCCAACAGCTCCATCCCCCTACTCCATCAACGCCAGGGGTACCTTGTGCCACTCGGTCAACCGCCGCCACTGCTGATCCGGAAACCAGCGCTCCAGGCCGAGACGGAAAAATTGCTGCAACGACTCCCGCCAATCCGGGGCCAAATAGTTGCGGATTACCGGGTCTGTCTGGAGGCCAGTCAATTTTTTCACCTGCTCCACTGCATCGTAGTAGTTGCCCAGGGAGTCAATCAATTTGGCCTTTAAGGCAGCGGTGCCGATCAAGATACGTCCGTCAGCCACCCGACGTAATTCTTCGCGGCTGATTTTCCCCTTCCGTCCCTCCAAAATGGCCTCGACGAATTGTTGATAGGACTGATTGACAAAATCTTTCAGCAGATCAATTTCAGTAGGAGTGGTAGGTCGCAAGGGGGAGGCCATATCTTTGAACTGACCGCTTTTGATAGTCACAGTTTGCACGCCAATTTTTTTGAGTAAATCCGTGAGATTTTGCACCTGGAGGATCACCCCAATCGAGCCGGTGATGGTGGAGGGATTGGCCACGATGTGGTCAGCCGCCGCCGCCACGTAATAGCCCCCCGAGGCCGCCACCTCCCCCATGCTGGCCACCACCTTTATATTTCCCTGGCGCCGCACCCGCATCAGTTCCCGGTAAATGGCCTGGGACGCGGCTGCCGAACCCCCTGGGCTGTTGATGCTCACCAAAATCGCCTTCACCTTGTCCCGTTGGGCCCGCCGGATAGCCCGCAAAACCGCCTGGGCCCCCAGGGGCGTTCCACCCCCCAAAGGACTACTCTCCCCCCCAAACGTAATCACCCCGTTGATGGGAATCAAGGCCACATCTGCTGGGCGGGAAGCCACCTCCACCCGCGGTCGCTCCGGCACCTGTGGGGGGATGTTGCCCAACCAGTTGCTTAGGGCCGCCATCACGCAGACCACAATTAGTACCAGGGCGATCAGCCGGTCTTGCCGCCCCATGGGAATCGGTCAACAACGCTGCCCTGATTGTACCCCAACCCCCTACAACCAACCCTTTTGGATCAGCAATTCGGCGATCTGGATAGCATTCAGGGCCGCCCCCTTGCGAATTTGGTCACCGCACAGCCACAACTCCAACCCACAGGGGTGGGATAGGTCCTGGCGAATCCGCCCCACCAACACCGCATCCTTCCCGGAGGCTTCTAGGGGCATAGGGAAGTGGGCCTTTGGCCAGTCCTCAACAACGGTCACTCCCGGACTCCGTTGCAAAATTGCCCGCGCTTGCTCCACCGGAAACGGCTGGGCAAATTCCAGGTTCACCGCCTCCGCATGGGCCCGCAACACCGGCACTCGCACACAACTTGCCGTCAGCCGCAAATGAGGAATCCCCATAATCTTGCGGCTCTCGTGGATCATTTTCATTTCCTCTTGGCAGTAACCCTGGTCATTCCAGGGGCTGTTGTGGGGAAAGAGGTTAAACGCCAAGGGGTAGGGAAACACCTCTGCCGTCAAGGGCTGTTGGTCCAGGAATTGCCGAGTTTGCTGCAGGAGTTCCTGCATGGCCCGCGCACCGGCTCCACTGGCGGATTGATAGGTGGCCACCACCACCCGCTGTAGGGGCTGCACCCGATGCAAGGGATAGATGGCTACGCACAACAAAATAGTGGTGCAGTTGGGGTTGGCAATGAGACCCCGATGCTGGGCCAGGGCCTGGGGATTCACCTCCGGCACCACTAGGGGCACATCCTCCCGGAGGCGGAAGGCACTGGAGTTGTCAATCACCACCGCCCCCTGTTGGACGGCCACCGGTGCCCACTCCCGGGATACCGCCGCCCCCGCCGAGGCCAAAACCATATCCAAACCCGCCAGTTCCTGGGCACTGACCGGGCGCACCGGCAACATCTCCCCTTGAAATGGCAGCGCCTGACCCGCCGAACGGGGCGACGCCAACAGCCGCAACTCCCTGACCGGAAACTGCCGTTCGGCCAACAATTGCCGCATTTCTGTACCCACCGCGCCGGTTGCCCCCAGGATGCCTACTCGGTAACCCATCCCCTAGTCTTGCTCTCCACAGGATAACGCTAAGATACTATATGCCCCATGGAGGCGGTGCAATGAAAATTACCCAGGAATCCTTGCCCAATAGTCAGATTGGTTTACGGGTGGAAATCCCTGCTGAGGAAGTCAGCCGGCGCCACGAAGCCGTCTTTCGCCACCTGTTGAAAACGGTGCGCTTACCCGGATTCCGCCAGGGCAAAGTCCCTGCCCACCTGTTGCGCCAGTACCTGGGGGAAAGCTCCATCTCCGCTGCCGTCGTCGAAGACCTACTCCAACGGGCGATGCCCCAGGCCCTAGAAAAAATTGCCGTGCCCACCATCGGCGAACCAGAGCTGCGGGACTCAGTGGAAACCCTGGTGCAAAACTACCGGCCCGACCGACCCTTTGTGTTTCAACTGGCGGTGGACGTTTGGCCGGAGGTCACCTTAGGGGATTACCAGCATTTGCACATCCGCGCCGAGCAGTTTACCTTCGACCCGGAGTCGGTGGAAAAAATCCTGCAGTATCACCGGCGGCAACGGGCCACCCTGGTCCCGGTGGAACGACCGGCCCAAACCGGGGATGTGGCCATTATTGATATGCAGACCTACCAGGCTACGGACCAGGGACGGGGGGCAGCCGTAGATGAACTAACGGCGCAAGATTTAGAAGTGCGTCTGGACCTGGAAGACAACCGTTTTTTCCCGGAAATCATCGAGGGCCTAATGGGGATGCAGGTGGGGGAAACCAAGGAAATCACCCTGACCACGCCGGCTGATTTCTGGGAAACCTCCCTGGCCGGGCAAACCTTTATCGTGGTGGTGACCCTCAAGGAACTGAAGGAACCGGAATTACCCGAACTGGACGACCTGTTTGCCCAGGCGATTAGCGATTGCCAGACCCTAGCCGAACTGCGGGATTTCCTGACCCAACGGGAACAGCAACGGGCGGAACAAAAGACTCAACAGAGTATTGAAGAGCAGTTGCGGGAAGCCCTGGTGGCGATCACTACCGCCGAATTGCCCCATACCCTGGTGCAACGGCAGTTAAACGACCTCATCCAGGACTTTGCCCAGGCCCTGGTGGAGGGGGGCATGACGCCGGAACAGGTACAGGAGGCCCTGACACCCAACCAGTTGCAGCAGTTGGCCCAACAATTGCTACCCCTGGCCCAGAAAAAAACCAAGCAGTTCCTGGCCCTGAAAACCATTGCCGAACGGGAAAACTTGACGCCCGCGCCGGAGGTAGTGCAAGAACGGATGGCCCAACTGCGTCAACAGGGGGAACTGGCGCAAGGATTGGACGACGCGCAACTCCAGCAGGTGGTGGAAACATCGCTGCGGATGCAGATGGCCCTGGACTGGCTCAAAGAACACGCCGAGATTACCTTTGTCCCCCCGGGAACCCTGGCGGCGCAAACCCAGCCGGAGTCATCCCCAGCGGCGGAGGGTTGAGGCATAATGGGAGACGAGTTCCAGCGGCGGGTTTGTAAGGCGATGATTACCAGTCTGGCCAACGTGCCTCTGATCACCAGCTTGATGGGGGAGATGATTCAGGAGGCGCCTCCCCGTCCCGAAACGGGGCCAAACCTCCAAGAGCGACTGATGCAGGCGCGGATCTTGGTGTTGGGCACCCAGGTCACCGATGCCGTGGCCAATCAATTGGTGGCGAGTTTGTTGTACCTAGACGCCCAGGACCCTACCCAGGACATCAAGTTATTCATCAACTCCCCCGGCGGTTCGGTGACGGCGGGCATGGCCATTTATGACACGATGCAGCAAGTGCGAGCGGACGTCTCCACCATTTGTTTTGGTCTGGCGGCCAGTATGGGGGCGTTTCTGCTGGCGGCGGGTGCTCCCGGTAAACGCTTTTCCATGCCCAGTTCGCGGATTATGATCCACCAGCCTCTTGGGGGCGCGCAAGGGCAGGCCATTGACATTGAAATCCAAGCCCGGGAAATCCTTTACCACAAGCGCCGGTTAAACGAATTGCTTGCGCAGCACACGGGCCAGCCCTTTGAGCGGATCGAGGCGGATACGGACCGGGACTTTTTCATGTCGGCCAGTGAAGCCCGGGAGTACGGTTTAATTGACCACATCCTCACCCGCGAGACCCTCTATCCCGCGGCGGCCGCCTAAACCATCTATCGTCTGTCTGGGGAGGGTTTATGTCCCGCTATGATGGTCACCTGAAATGTTCCTTCTGCGGCAAATCCCAGGATCAGGTCCGCAAACTGATTGCTGGGCCGGGGGTGTACATCTGCGACGAGTGCGTGGAGTTGTGCAACGAGATCCTGGAGGAGGAATTATCCGAAGCCCGCAGTACGGCACCGGCGCCCAAACGCAAGCCCGCAGCCAGTCGTCCGGCTGTAACCGCCAATTGGGGTCCCCTCCCCCGCCCCCAGGAGATCAAGCAGTATTTGGACCAGCACGTCATCGGCCAGGAGGAGGCCAAGAAAATCCTGTCGGTGGCGGTTTATAACCATTACAAGCGCCTGCGGGCGGAGTCCCAGGGCAATGACGACGGGGTAGAACTGCAAAAGTCCAACGTGTTGCTCATTGGGCCGACGGGGTGCGGCAAGACCCTTTTGGCCCAGACGCTGGCGAAATTGTTAGACGTGCCCTTTGCGGTGGCGGATGCGACGACCCTGACGGAAGCGGGCTACGTGGGGGAGGATGTGGAAAACATTTTGCTCCGCCTGTTGCAGGTGGCCGATATGGATGTGGAGCGGGCGCAACAGGGGATTGTGTATATTGATGAGATCGACAAAATTGCCCGCAAGAGCGAGAATCCCTCCATCACCCGGGATGTGTCCGGCGAGGGGGTGCAGCAGGCCTTGCTCAAAATCCTGGAGGGCACCATTGCCAATGTTCCTCCCCAGGGGGGCCGCAAACATCCCTACCAGGAATGCATTCAAATCAACACCAGTAATATCCTGTTTATTTGCGGCGGGGCCTTTGTGGGTTTGGAGCGGGTGATCGAGCAACGCCTTGGTCGCAAAACCATGGGGTTTCTCCTAGAGGATTCCCCAACGCCTTTGCCGGATAAGGGCCAGCGCACTTCGCTGCTGCGGGAAGTGGAACCCGATGACCTAGTGAAATTTGGCATGATTCCCGAATTCACCGGGCGGATTCCGGTGATTGCCGTCCTGGACCCCCTGGACGAGGAGGCGCTGGCGGCCATTTTGACCCAACCCCGCAATGCCCTGGTCAAGCAGTACCAGAAATTGATGCGCATGGACAATATCGAGTTAGAGTTTGAACCGGAGGCCCTACAGGCGATTGCCCGGGAGGCCTACCGGCGGAAAACGGGGGCACGGGCGCTGCGCAGCATTATCGAAGAGTTGATGTTGGATGTGATGTACGAGTTACCGTCCCGCCAGGATGTGGCCCATTGCCGGATCACCCGGGAGATGGTGGAAAAACGTTCAACGGCGGCGGTGCTACTGCATCCCACGGCGGCCCGCTCCCGTCTGGCCTAGGGTTGTCCCCCCTAGATTAGCCTGGCCGGGGTATCTGGTGCTTGACTTGACCCCTTGTAGGGGTGGCAGGTTGCTGTCCTGGAGTGGCGAAGGGGTTAGTCAGCCCACTCCTACCGGAGGACTCCCCTCGAAAGTCCCTGCTGTCGCCCTTGGTCAAGGCTCACGAGCATGGAGGGATTTGAACCCCCGACCACCAGACCCGGAATCTGGTGCTCTATCCACTGAGCTACATGCCCCTAAGCTTCCAGTGTAGCAATTCGATAGTTGCACTGGCGCACTGCTATCATACCAGGTAGTTCAGGTTTAGGTACGGTCCATGGGTGTACGTTTTTGGCGGTCTTGGTGGCAACGGTTGGTGGTCCTGGGGGCGATTGTGGGATTGGTGGTTCTGGGGGCCGTCGGTTTATCCCCAGCTCAAACCCCGGCGAATCCCATTGGGGTTGATCCCCTGGATATAGCCGTGTCTCCCCCCAAGCTGTTGAGTATGGCCGGGGGCAGGCGGTTGATGGATGAGGCGGCCCAGGCGATTGCCCGCAACGACTACAAGACGGCGATTACCAAGCTCCAGGACGCCCGCCAGGTGTTTAATCAGCTCTCGACCTTTCACTCCCAGTTGGTGAGCAGTTTTACCGGGATTGATAACCAGGTGGCGGACAGTCAACGGCGTCGGGCAGCCGAGGCGGCGGAAATGCGGGACCAGGCGACCTATCAACTGGCGCTCGTCCACCGGGCCCAGCAGGAACCGGACTTGGCCGTACCCCTGTTGGTGCAAATTATCCGTAGCCAGCAGCCGACGCGGGAGTTGGGGCAAAAAGCGTACCAGCAGTTGCTGGAAATCGGGTTTGTGGATGTGCCATTCCCCCGCTTTGGCGACACGGGTCCCCGACCACCGGCTACCCCTGCCCCCCAGCAACAGCAACCGAACCGCCCAGCGCCATCTCCAGCGCCCCGCTGATGCCAGAAGCCGGTCGCCCCAGTTGGGATGAATACTTCCTGATGCTGGCGAAGTTGGCAGCGACCCGCTCGACGTGCTTGGCCTTGCCGGTGGGGGCGGTGATCGTCAAACAACGGCAGGTCTTGGCGACGGGTTACAACGGCCCCCCCTCCGGTTCCCCCCACTGCACCGCCCAGGGCTTCTGTTACCCCGGCCTACCCCGCTGTGACCTGAGCCGTTCCTTGCCCTCCCGCGCCATCCACGCCGAAGCCAATGCCATTGCCCAGGCGGCCCGCTACGGCATTTCCACCGAAGGCGCCACCATCTACGTGACCCTAGCCCCCTGTTTGGCTTGTTTGAAGCTCATCATTTCGGCGGGGATTCGGGAAGTGGTCTATGAAACCCCTTTCCACGGGGATAATACTCTGCAGGAGAGCTTCATCCGCGAGGGTTTGCTTCGCATGCGCCAAGTTCAGATCGACCCGGCCGTGACCGCCAGGGCCATCCGGTTTCTCCAGGGGGAGACCTCCCTCCTGTTGCCCCAGGAAGCCTAGAATCCCGCTTTCCCCCGCAGGAGCATGGCCATCTCGTTGGGTTTGGGGGAGGCCTCTAGAGCCGTCTCTTCCGTGATCCGTCCCTCCTCGTAGAGGCGCAGCAGGCACTGGTTCATGGTGCACATGCCATCCAGGGTGGAGCGGGGAATCAGGTTCTCAATCTCGTCCACTTCGTCCCGGCGGATGTAGTCCTTGATGGCGTCGGTATTGATCATAATTTCGTGGATGGCCGTGCGTTTGCCATCGGTGGTGCGCACCAGGGCCTGGGCAATCACCGCCACCAGGGTTTCCGCAATCTGCACCCGCATAGGGGGTTGCTCCGACGGCTCGTACAGGTTGAGGATCCGGTCAATGGTTTTCACCGCACTATTGGTGTGCAGAGTGCCGAACACCAGGTGACCGGTTTGGGCAGCCTTCAGGGCAATGTTGACCGTCTCCCGGTCCCGCATCTCCCCAATCAGAATGATGTCCGGGTCCTCCCGCAAGGAGGCTTTTAGGGCGTTTTCAAACTTCAAGGTGTGAATGCCCACCTCCCGCTGGCGGATCAGGGATTTCTTGCTGAAATGCACAAATTCCACCGGGTCCTCAATGGAGATGATGTGTTTGGGAAGGGTCTGGTTAATGTAGTCCACCATGGCTGCCAAAGTGGTGGATTTCCCGGAACCCGTCGGTCCGGTCACCAGAATCAATCCCTTCTGGTAATGGCACAGGTCCTTGAAAACCGAGGGCAATCCCAACTGATCAATGGTGAGAATTTTCAAGGGAATGAGACGCAACACCAAAGCCGGCCCCCGCAGGGAAATAAACAGGTTAATGCGCACGCGAATCTCGTCGCGGAAGGTGCAGGCGCCGTCAAATTCCATGTTTTTGCGAAAGAGTTCGATCTGCTCCGGCTGCAACATTTCCGCAAGCCAGCGGTCGTAGGTTTCCAGGTCGGTCACCGGTAGGTCTTCCACGATTTCCATAATTCCCCGCTTGCGGAATCGGGGCCGCTCGTTGACGCCGATGTGGATGTCCGAGGCCCCCTCTGCTTGGGCGCGAAATACCAATTCCTCCATTGAGGGCACCCGGGGTCCGCTGGCTTTGGCTACCGGTGGCGCAACGGTTCGTGGGGGTGGCACCGGGGGAACGGGGGGCGGTGGTGGAATCGGCGTCGTGCTCATAACGTGCACCTGGACAGGGGTCTTGTTTACTGTACCCAGATCGCTCCTCGATTTTAGCCTGCCCTGGGGAAATCGCCTAATATTAAAGGCAGCGGCGCAGTATAAACCATGGTAACCACCTCCCGGAAGTAGTCCTTGGCTGAATATTTGGAATACGATGACGGCACGGATACCCGCTATAAGTTGGTCAAGGGGGAGCTGGTACCGCTAGTGCTGCCGACAGGACGATATGTGGCGCTTTGCCAACCTCTGGAACGCCTGCTAGAACAGGAAATTCAGGGGTTAGGGACGGATTGGTTGGTTGGGCGGGGCGATGGGGGAGTATGCCTTCCCCGAGGCGTCGGCTTGGCCACGGTGCGTATTCCCGACTTGGTGGTGATTCCCCAGGACACCTGGGCGCAATGGCAAGAGAAGGTAGCGGTGATCGACTGTGACCTTCCCCCGCCCCTGTTGGTCATCGAGGTCGTCAGCCCTTCCACCCGCGACACGGACTACCGCACCAAACGCCCCGAGTATGCGGCCTGGGACATTCCGGAGTACTGGATTGTGGACCCCCAGGAGGAGACCCTCACCGTCTTGATCAACCGGGATGGCTGGTTTGATGCCCAGACCGATAGCGGCGACCGACGGTTACAAACTCTCACCTTTGCTGACGCTGCTTGGACACCTTGGCCGGTTTTGGCCGTTTAATCCCGTGCTGACCAGTCTGATAGCCCTCATTCTCCTGGGATTACTGGCAGGGCAAACCGCGCAACGCCTGCATGTACCGGCTTTGGTGGGGATGGTGCTGGTGGGGATGCTGCTGGGACCGCCGGGGTTGAATCTCCTCAGTCCTGACCTGCTGGCTGGTGCAGAGGAGGTGCGGGCGATCGCGGTGATGGTGATCCTGATGAAGGCGGGACTGGGACTCGACCGGGAGAAACTGCGGCAACAGGGTACGGTGGCCCTGCGACTGGGGTTTTTGCCGGCTTTGGGGGAAGCGCTGGTGGTGGCGGCAGCCGCAGTGGTCCTGCTGGGGTTTGATTGGCTGCAGGGGTTGCTCCTGGGGTGTGTGCTGGGGGCGGAATCGCCGGCGGTGATCGTCCCGGGCATGCTGCGGCTCAAGAGTTTGGGATGGGGGGTGGACAAGGGCATTCCCGACGCCATCCTGACGGGCAGCGCTCTGTCGGATGTGTTGTTGCTGCTGCTGTTTAACCTGCTGATGGCTTGGTTGACGGCCCGGTCGGCTGCCGGGGTCTGGTGGTTGCCGGTGCAGGTGGTGGTGCAGGTGGGGCTGGGAATTGCCCTGGGCTGGTTGATGGCCCAGCTGCTGGTGGCCCTGCTGGTCAAACAAAACTGGACCCAGAATGCTGTCCAGGACGGGTTGCTCACGGCGGCCTTGGCCCTGGCTTTGGTGGTGGGGGCAGAGCAGTTTCCCTGGTACTCCGGCTATCTGGCGGTGATGGCCACCGGCTTTTTTCTCATCGAATTGGATGCCCCCTTGGCGCGGCGGTTGCGGGGGAGTTTTGACGGGTTGTGGGTGGGGGCGGAACTGTTCTTGTTTGTCCTGCTGGGGGCGAGTATTCAACTGGGAGTCCTGGCGGAGACCTGGCGCGTGGGGTTGGTGATTTTAGCGGTGGGTACATTGCTGGGACGGGGGGCCGGCTGGTGGCTCTCCACCTGGGGCAGCAACTGGAATGGGCGAGAGCGGCTGTTTTTGCTGGCGGGCAATTCGGCCAAGGCCACGGTCCAGGCGGCGATTGGGGCGTTACCCCTGGCGGCAGGCCTCCCCAGCGGCGAGCAAATCCTGGCCCTGGCGGCCCTGTCTATCCTGGTGACGGCGCCCTTAGGAGCCTGGGCGATTTCCACCTTTGCGCCCCGTCTGCTCGCCCGGGGGACCGTTGACCCCACCAAAGTCACCGTGGGCCAACCGGTGGTCCTGCTGGCGGCGGTGGACGTTTCCCCTCTGGCTATCGCCGTCCTCACCAAAGCGGCGGAACTGGCGCGCCGGAGTGATGGCCGGGTGGTGGTGCTGCATGTGGTGCAAAGGGCGGACCCCCAGGGCATGGCCTGGCTGCGCCAACAGGTGGAACGGCTCCTAGCGGACATTCGCCACGAATTGCTCTATCTGGAAGGGGCGGTGGTGGAAACCATCCTGCGCACAGCCGAAACGGTGGGGGCCACGGAAATTGTCCTGGGCAAACGGGGACAGCGCCAGGAACTGCTGGTGGGTTCGGTTTCCCGGGCCGTCTTAGAAAGCAGCCCCTGGCCAGTGGTGGTGGTGGAAGAAACCCGCTAGCTAAGATTTGGCAGCCGTTTCCGCCTGATGCACCAGGTAAATCTGCCGCAGGGTGCCATTGATAAACCGGTAACTCTCTTCGCCGCAGTAGCGTTTGGCCAGCTCCACCGCTTCGTTCATAACCACCGCCACCGGCGTTCCCAAAAACACCATTTCCGCCGTCGCCAAGCGCAAAATATCCCGCTCCATGCGGTGCAGCCGTTCCAGTTGCCACCCCTTGATCCCCCGCCGCATCAGGTCGTCAATGGCCTGCCGATGGACCCACCAGGTTTGCAGCAACTGTAGGGCAAACTGTTGCACCTCCGCCTGTCCCGCCAGGTACACCCACTCCGGCAGGTGGGTCGCCGTCCCCAGGTGATTGATCGCCGTCCGGGTGGCCTCCATCGCTTCCTGTAGGTGAGCCTGGGCGCTGGCTGGGTGGAATTCCAACCGTTCGTAGGCCCGTTTCAACGTACTGCTGGCCTGTTCCAGGACCTCCTCCAACTCCTGGGTCAAGGTGCGAATGGCCGCCAAGAGCAAATCCGCCAGGGGTACCTCCTTGCCCGGGTCCACCTGACTCAGGCCCAGCAGGGCCAACTCCCGCGCCACCCGCCGTGGTTGCATCAGACCCGCTCCGAAGGAAGCAACGACTCTGGACGACCGCCCAACGTGGGGTTGACGATGCCCCCGGAAATGAGCAGCTTAAAGGCGTCCTCTACCGAAATGGGCAACGGCACGATGTCCCGCTCCGGTACCATGGCATACCAGCCCGTAGCCGGGTTTGGCGTTGACGGAATAAATACACTGACCAGGGTCTCTTGACGGGGCACCGGCAACGACCGTTCAATCACCTCCCCCGGCGTCCCCGTGACAAAGGCCACCGCCCACACATCCCGGCGCGGGTATTCCACCAGCACCACCCGGCTGAATTTCTGCCCTGAATCCCGCAGCAGGGTTTCCAGCAACTGCTTGAGTGTCTTATACACCGACCCCGCTAGGGGGATTTGCTGCAAAATCTGCTCCCCCACGTTCAGCAGCCAGCGTCCCACGATGTTGCGGGCCATCAGACCGATGAGCAAAATGCCCACCAACGGCACCGTCAGCCCCACACACAAATTCACCAAATCCTGCAACAGGGGCGGTAAATGCAAGGGGTTCAACTGCTTAGGAATGCGGGTCAACAACCGGATCACCCAATTGGCGGTGACAAAGGTAATCCAAATGGTAGTCGCCAGGGGAATCACCACCAGCAACCCCGCGATCAGATCATTCTTCAAATCCTGCTGCCACGTGGACATAGGCCGCCTTGTTCACCACCTTGTGTGTTTGAACCTAGCATAGTTTAGTGCAACCGCGACAGGACATAGTCCGTTAAATCCCACAGGGACTGGCGCGCCGGTGAAGGGGGCAAATCCGTTAAAAAAGTTGTCGCCAGACGGGCATAATCCTGGGCCATCTGTCGCGCCCGCTCAATGCCACTGCCCATGCGCACCAGGGCCACTGCCTGCTCCAAATCCCCCGGTTCGCTGAACTTGCGCTCCACAAGCTGACGCAGGGCCGGCGTTTCCTGGAGGGCAAACAGCACCGGCGCCGTGAGATTCCCCTCCTGCAAGTCCGCCCCCGCCGGTTTCCCCAACACCGCACTCGACCCGGTGAAATCAAAAATATCGTCCACCACCTGAAAGGCCAGCCCCAAATAACGCCCGTACTGGTACATTTGTTCGCACAGGGACTCCGGACAATTGCTCAACACCGCCGCCGCCTTGCAACTGGCCGCCATCAAAGACGCCGTTTTGAGAAACGATTTCTCGATATATTCCTCAAAGGACAAATCCGGGTCAAAGTGGGTCAGGCTCTGGCGGATCTCCCCCTCGGCAAAATCCATGATCACCTGGGACAGGAGCTTGACCACCGCCAGATTGTCCAAATTGGCCAGGTACCAAGACGACTGGGCAAACAGGTAATCCCCCGCCAAAATGGCCACCCGGTTGCCGAAGTAGGTATGCACCGTGGGCACATTGCGGCGCATGTCGGCCCCGTCCACCACGTCGTCATGCACCAGGCTGGCGGTGTGGATCATTTCAGTAATGGCCGCCAAACGCCGGTGCTGCAGGGTCACTTCCCCCGCCGTTGCCTTCGCCACCAGCAGCACCAGGGCTGGGCGCAGCCGTTTCCCCCCTGCCCCAAACAGGTACTCCGCGGCCGCCGACAGGATGGGGTGACGTCCTCCCACCAACTGGCGCAAGCTCTCGCTCAATTCCTGTAAGTCGGCTTCGATGGGGGCAAAGGGCGCAGTCACGAGGGTCATGGTTTGAGTTACATTTTTTTACATTGTGTATCCCTATTCTAAGGGATGCAACCGCCGGCAAGCCACCGCTTACCTACAGCCCAAGGTCACTGGGGGGCCAGTTTACGAAGCCGTTATACTTTCTTCAGATTTGCTGGTTGGCATGTTAGAGTGGAAAAAGAAAGCGGCGTGGAGCTAGCTTTCCGGCCGTAAAGGGCGGTTCAGGTTTCCGTCCTGACCGGTAGGAGATAATACGCTCTTTTTAAGAAGTTGCGATATTGGGTGTTGGGGATAGGTGCTGTATGACCATCCTACCGGTTAGCTAGGGGCAAAGAGTGGTGGTGTGGTAGGAGAACGTCCTAATTGAATCATCAGGTTTTAGATTTCAGGAGTGGGTTGGGGGCCATGACGATCTCGCTACCGATGACTATTGTGCTGGTGGCAACCGGCTATGTAGGGTTGATTTACCTACTGTTGACCCTGTGGGCGCGCTGGAAACGGCGGTTCCAAGGTTAGATGGACATTGAGGTCTGGGTGCCGGCGACAACGGCCAATCTGGGACCGGGGTTTGACTGTTTGGGGGCAGCGCTGGATTTTGGCAATTGTTTCCGTTTCAGTCTGCGGTCCACAGGTGAACCTGTCGAGGTCATCGGTGCCGATGTCCCGGCGGATAACCTGGTCTATCGGGCGTTTGCCCTGGTGTATGAACGCTTGGGCCAGCTGGTACCACCGGTGACGATGGCCCTGAAATTGGAGGTGCCTTTGGCGCGGGGACTAGGTAGTTCGGCGACGGCCATTGTGGCGGGGATGCTGGCGGCTAACCACTTTTTGGGGGAACCGGTGCCCCGCCAGGAATTGCTGCAGTGGGCCATTGCGCTGGAGGGCCATCCCGACAATGTGGTGCCGGCCTGGTGGGGGGGATGCCAGTTGGTGTGCGGCGACCAGGTGTGCACCATTCCCTGGCATCCTGGGGTGATTCCGGTGCTGGCGATCCCTGAATTTACCCTCTCGACGGTGGCGGCGCGGGCTGTTTTACCGCCCCAGGTGCCCTACCGTGATGCGGTGGCCAATTTGGGGGCGCTGGGCTGTCTATTGCAGGGGTTGCAGCGGGGGGAACCGGCCCTGTTGCGCCAAGGATTACAAGACCGTTTGCACCAACCTTACCGGCGGCAATTGATACCGGGCTATGACCAGGTGGAACAGGCGGCCCTGGCAGCAGGTGCCCATGGGCTGGTTATCAGCGGTGCTGGACCTACCCTGTTGGCCTTGACAACGCCTACCCAGGCGGAAGCGGTGGCGACGGCTATGGTCACGGCTTGGGGTCAGGTGGGGGTGCAGGCGACGGCGCGGATCAGTCGGGTATGTGCCCGGGGCGCTCAGGTGCAGGCGTAACCCTTTGCAGGCCTGAAGGTTCATCGTAGAATGGGGGCGGACAGCCAGGCGGTGAGGGGTGTGGCTATGGTGAAGGTACGGGGGCGGGCGCAGCGGTCCATATCCCTGGGGTCAGCATTGGTGGCGGGTTTAGGCGTCGGTACGATTGTGGGCTTGGCAACGGTGTTTCTCTCCAACCCCCTGCGCTGGTCGGGGTCAACCTCTACTGGCGATGATTGCGAGGTAGGGGCATTGACCCAAGTCTCAGTACTCACCTGCTGGCAGGTGCCCATCATCCAGACCATGACCCAGCAGCGGTGGGATGCGGTCACGTTCGCGGTGGCCCTGGGGGACCAGTTAATCCCCTTTTTGCGCCAGGCCCCTTGGCCCCAGGTGGCTGAAGCGGCTAAAGTTGCCCGGGTGCCAGTCTTGATGTACCACGACATCACACCCGAGAAACGGGTTTTTTTTGACGTCACGCCCCAGGAGCTGGAGGAACACTTCCGGTTGATTCAGGAGCAGGGTTTGACGCCGGTGAGTCTGGATGCGTTGGTGACCCATCTGCGCACCGGGTTGCCCTTGCCCCCAAAACCCATCGTGCTCACTTTTGACGACGGCTACCGGGGCCATTACGAATACGTCTATCCCCTGTTGCAAAAGTACAATTACCCGGCGGCCTTTGGCATCTATACCCAGGGCGTGGGCACGGGCGGCAACCGGCCTAAGGTCACCTGGGAGGAATTGCGGGAGATGGCCCAACATCCCCTGGTGACCATTGCTTCCCACAGCGTTACCCATCCCCTGGATTTGCGTCCTTTGGACGAGGCGGCCCTGGAACGGGAATTGGTGGAATCCAAACGGGTATTAGAGCGGGAACTGGGTCGGCCTATTCATTACTTTATTTATCCGGTGGGGCATTACGACGATCGGGTGCGGGCGGTGACCCAAAAGGCGGGTTACCTGGCGGCCTTCACCATGCGCAACGGCGAGGAATTTTATGCCGGGCAATCGGCGGACCTGTTGACCATTGAACGGTTTGGCCAGTCGCGCCTGCCCAGTCTCCTGGAGATGGTGTGGGGAGGGTCACCGGTGGCGGCGCCCTTGGCCGGGGTGGATTTCACGGCGCCGATTCAGTGGCAACGGGCGACGGTAGAGGGGGTGGACTTGGTGCTGGTGAGCGGCGGGCGACCCATCACCCATCACGCCGATTCCCGCTATCAGGTGGACGAGTTTTTGCGGCGCGAACCCCGGGCCGTGGCGGTGGTGGATGGGGGCTTTTTCTCCCTGGAGTCCCTCAATTCCAATGTGATGATCGGGCCGGTGTTGGCGCAGAACACCCGCCAATTTATCCCCGGTGGCAGGGGCGATGTTTCTAAATTGCGGGGACGGCCTCTGGTAGTCATTAGTCCAAAAACGGTGCGGTTTTTGCCCTTTGACCCGGACCGCCACAATACCCTGGCGGGGGTGCAGGTGGAGGTGCCGGAGGTCACGGATTTATTTGTGGCCTCGGCTTGGCTGGTGAAAGAGGGCCAACCCCGGGATTACGCCAGCTTCGGCAACCTGTTTGGCTTTGACGCCTACCGGCATCGGGCCTTTTGGGGGCTGAACCACAGCGGCCAGCCGATGATCGGGATTTCCAAAAACCGGGTGGATGCGGTGCATCTAGGACGGGCGCTGGCGCGGGCGGGCTTCCGGGAGGCGGTGATGTTGGACTCGGGGGCGACGGCGGCGCTGGCCTACCGGGGACGGCTGTACACGGATTATGAACCCCGCCCTACACCCCATGCGGTACTGCTGCTGCCGCCTGACAGGCCGTGAATGTGATCGGTCTGATTGCCGGCAATAGTCGTTATCACTGGGGTTGGTGGCGCGGGGGTCAGCTCCAACGCACCTGGCATACCCCCTGGGAAAGCGCTACGACTGTCTGGGTCGAACAACATTGCCCCTGGCCCCTGTACGTGGTCTCACCGGTGCCGAGTCAGGTGGCCCGCTGGCAAAAGCACCCCCGCGCCTATGTGCTCACCTTATCGGACATTCCCCTGCCGGGGGTCTATGCAACGCTGGGGGTGGACCGGGCCTTGGCCGCCTGGGGTGCTGCCCAAATTTATGGAACACCGGTGCTGGTCATGGACGCCGGGACGGCTCTGACCTTGAATGCGGTAGATGCCAAGGGTGTGTTTGTGGGGGGTGCCATTTTGCCGGGCTTAGGACTTCAGTGCCGCAGCCTGCACCAGGGGACGGGGGCTTTGCCGCTGGTGGCTTTGCCAGAGACTTTGCCGCCCCTGTGGGCAAAGGATACGGTATCAGCCATCCAAAGCGGGATTGGTTATACAGCAGTGGCGGGGCTGAACTTTTACCTGGAGCGGTGGTCAGGACGATTGGTAATCACGGGCGGCGATGGGGAATGGTTCTACCGGCACCTGCACCCCCGCTGGCCAAGTCTCATTTGGGCACCCGATTTGTTGATACAGGCGTTGGGGTGCTGGCAACAGCTTCAGGGGCCAAAAAGGTTGCTGTAACCGTCCGGGCAAGTGGGCCAGACCCCATCCCCATTGCCGTTAACCAGCGGCCGGTCAGCTAATCCCTGCCCAGGGGCATGACTTTCGCACAGCACAGCCGCATCCTGTAGGTGCTGATCGGTGTAGTGGTTGGGCAAGCTGACCGTGACCACATCCCGCTCCACGCCGGCTGCGTATCGCTTGAGGTCGGCCTTCTTACTAAACGCCATCAGCCGCACGTAATCCTCAGCCAAGTCCTCTTGCCCACCGTTGCCTATGTAGTTGTAGTGCTTGGTGTCGGTAGGCAATCCCAAGGCCAGCTCCTGGAAACTGGCATAGCGCCCGTAGTGTTCGCGAAAGATGCGTTGTACCTTCGTCCAGCTATTCAGGGCTGACTTGGCCTCTGCTTGCTGAGCTTTGGCCGCTTGGCTGAGAAAGCTTGGTAAGGTGAGCACGGCGAGCGTTCCCAGCATCACCACTACCACAAGCAACTCCACGAGGGTAAATCCTCCCTGCCGGACCGTCCCGTAGCGCCACCAATAATAGGCCCGCACCATGGCTGCACTCCCATCAGCGTTAGCTATTGCTCTAGGCTTACCTTACCCAACCGACACCAACTCCAAAACAGACGAGCCGATATGGATTGCTCATACCGTGAATGGTCGGAAATCACCAAGCTCTGTCTGCCACTTATCCGTAAATTGCCGGATAGGGGCCTGGAGCCGAGGGCAGGGGGGGGAAATGGGGTATATTTATCAAAGAACAAGTGACGTGCCCAGGGGGTCTATGGCCGACCGGATTATCATTTTCGACACCACCTTGCGGGATGGGGAGCAGTGCCCCGGCGCCAGTTTGAACGTGGAGGAAAAGCTCATCATTGCTCGGCAACTGGCGCGGCTGGGGGTGGATGTGATTGAGGCGGGATTTGCCTATGCCAGTCCGGGGGATTTTGAGGCGGTGCGAACCATTGCCAAGGAGGTGCGCGAGCCGATTATTTGTTCGTTGGCGCGGGCGGTCCCGGCGGATATTGAGGCAGCGGCTAAGGCCCTGGAACCGGCGGAACGACCCCGCATCCACACGTTCATCTCCACGTCGGATATCCACCTGCAGCACCAGTTGCGCAAGACTCGGGAGGAAGTGCTGGAGATTGCGGTGGCCATGGTGCAGAAGGCCAAAAGCTATGTGGACGATGTGGAGTTTTCCCCGATGGATGCGGCCCGTACCGACCCAGCCTATCTCTATCAGGTGCTAACGGCGGTGATTGAGGCGGGGGCAACGACGGTGAATATCCCCGATACGGTGGGGTATTTGATGCCAGAGGAGTTTGGGCAGCTGATTAAAAACATCCGGGAAAATGTGCCTAACATTGACCGGGCGGTGATTTCGGTCCACGGGCACAACGATTTGGGGGTGGCGACGGCGAACTTCCTAGAAGCGATTAAAAACGGGGCGCGCCAGGTGGAGGTGACGGTCAACGGCATCGGCGAGCGGGCCGGCAACACGGCGCTGGAAGAAATTGTCATGGCGCTGCATGTGCGGCGGAGCTATTTCAATCCTTATCTAGGCCGCCCGGTGGATTCCACGGAACCCTTGACCCGCATTGACACCACCCAAATTTACAAAACCTCGCGGCTGGTGTCTCAGTTGACGGGACTGGTGGTGCAGCCGAACAAGGCGATTGTGGGGGCGAATGCCTTTGCCCATGAGTCGGGGATTCACCAGGATGGGGTGCTCAAACACCGCCAGACCTACGAAATCATGGACGCCCGCACCATCGGTTGGCAGGCCAATCAAATCGTGCTGGGGAAACATTCGGGCCGCCATGCCTTCCGCACTCGCCTGCGGGAGTTGGGCTATGAGTTGAACGAACAGGAACTCAACCGGGCGTTTTTGCGCTTCAAGGAACTGGCGGACAAGAAAAAAGAAATTACCGACCGGGACCTGGAGGCGATTGCCAGCGATGAGATGCAAACGCCCATGGTGGTGAATTTCCGGCTGGAACGGGTGCAGGTGTCCTGCGGCGACCATGAGATTCCGACGGCAACGGTGACGGTGCGACTTCCCAACGGGGAGGAACGTACGGATGCGGCTACGGGAACGGGGCCGGTGGATGCGGTCTATAAGGCCATCAACCGGGTGGTGCAGGTGCCCAATCGACTGGTGGAGTTTTCGGTGCAGTCGGTGACGGAGGGGCTGGATGCTATTGGGGAGGTGACCATTCGTCTGGAGCACAACCAGCGCACCTACAGCGGTCATGCCGCCCACACGGACATCATCGTGGCGTCGGCCCAGGCCTATATCAACGCCTTAAACCGGCTGTACAACGCGTTGCAGCAACCTCCGGCGCCGGTGGTGACCAGTCAGACGTAAGATGGTGGCGGCAGGGGAGTGGCGCTGGCGGGCTATCCGGGGGGCAACGACGGCGGAGGCCAATACAGTGCCGGCGATTCGGGAGGCGGTGCTGGAGTTGCTGGAGGTCCTGGAGCGGGACAATCAGTTGCACCCCCGACAGTTGGTGAGTGTGTTATTTAGCGTGACGCCGGATTTGGACGCCGTTTACCCAGCAACGATTGCCCGGGAGCGGCCTTACTGGGATGAGGTGGCCATGTTGGATCTGCAGCACATGGTGGTGGCCCAGGGGTTACCCCGGTGTATTCGCCTGCTGGCCCATGCCTATCTACCGGCCCACCAACGGTTAGTGCATCCCTATTTGCGCGGCGCCCAGCAGTTGCGACCGGATTGGAGCTATAGCCATTGAGACGGCATGGAGGTGCGGGAATTCCGGGTAACTACGCCCATTGCCCGGTTGGACCAGGGATTGGCCCAGCAGTGGTCGGATTTGTCCCGCAGTCGCATCCAAAAGCTGATCCAGCAGGGGCAGGTCTGGGTCAACCAACAAGTGCAAACGGACAAAAACCACCCCCTGCGTCCCGGGGATCAGGTGCAGATTCACATTCCGCCGCCGGTTCCCCTGGCGATGCCCGCCCAACCTTTGCCCCTGGACATCCTCTACGAAGACGAACATCTGCTGATGCTCAACAAACCGGCGGGGTTGGTGGTGCATCCGGCGCCGGGCCATTGGGACCAAACCCTGGTCAATGCCCTGCTGGCCCACTGCCCCCAGTTTTTGGCCATGGCCGACACCCAGCGCCCGGGTCTGGTGCATCGTCTGGACAAGGACACAACGGGGGTCATGGTGGTGGCGAAAACGGCGACGGCCCTCCAGGAGCTGCAACGGCAAATCCAAACCCGCCAGATGCACCGGGAGTACCTGGGGTTGATTCACGGGCGTTTACCTACTCCCACCGGGACGATTGACGCCCCCATCGGTCGCCATCCCCGGCACCGGCAAAAGATGGCCGTGGTAACCAATGGGCGACCGGCGGTGACCCACTGGCAGGTGTTGGCAACCCAGGGGGATTACAGTTGGGTGCATTTTCGGCTGGAGACCGGCCGCACCCACCAGATTCGCGTCCACCTGAGTCATCTGGGGCGCCCTTTGGTGAATGACCCCCTGTACAGTTCCCGGCGCACCTTCAACCGTTATCTCCCCGGACAGGCCCTGCACGCCTGGCGTTTGACCCTGCACCATCCCGTCACGGGGGAACCCTTGACGTTCACCGCACCCCTGCCCTCGTCACTGGAGCAATTGCTGCGCCACCTAGGATTTAGACATAACCTAACAGGGGCGACGGTTCCCCCCGCTCCACCGGCCAATCGGGATTCACCCCCCCAATGATCACCGTCTTTAGGGGCACGTACTCCCGGGAAAACTGGCGCAGGGCGTTGATAAGTACATCCAGGGCCAGACCATCACTGGTGCCCAGGTCAAACCAGCAGCGCGCCCACCGGTCCCGGTACTCCACCTCCCCCATATTGTGCATGACCGCCTGCAGAGTTCTGTCCGCCGCCTGGTTGTCGTAGGGGAAAAAGTTCAGGTCATAGCCCTGTTCCTGGACCTGCAGGTTTTCCGCGTTGAACCCCCCCAACTTCCCCAACAAAAACCAGGAACTGAGAATCTCCTCCAGATACTGGCGCGCCCGCACATCCGGCGGTTTGGCAAATTCAAACCACAGCCAGAGATTAAACACATCCACTTCCCGGAATTGCACATTCATGGGGGGACAGCCACCACGCGGCGTTGCGCCCGTTCCCGTTCCCGCTGGATTTGGCGCACCAGGGCGGGGGGCAGTTGGGTTTCCTGGGCCAGGGCCTGGTCAAACCACTTCACCGCTTCCCCATAATTGTGCTGGCCGGCCAGGATTTGCGCCTTCAGGTAGTGCAATTCCGGGTGGTTGGGGGCCGCCGCCAGGGCCTTATCCACCTCCTGCAACGCCTCTGCCCACCTTTTCATATCCCGATAGGCCAGGGCCAACCCCCGATGCACCAGATAGGGTGGCGCTCCCGAATGGCGCAGCCGTTGAATAGCCTCCTCCACGCTGCTAAAGGGGATGTTAATCGCAATCAACAAATCGGCAAACCCCCGGATGAGATTCAACTCCGGGTCCTTGGGGTCCACCTGGGCCGCCCGGTCAAAAGCTGCCAGCGCCAGCCGCACCTTGTCCAGCAACTGGGGCACCACCAATAGCAGATTCCGCCGGTTTTGCGTGGCAATGACCCCCCCCTCCAGGAAATGGGCCACCCCCACGTATAAATGCCCCCGCAGTGGATCGGTGCGCTGGAGCTGCTCTGCTACCTGCATCGTCTGCCGGGCCGCTTGGGCCATGGTGGTCAAATCCTCATCTAGGTAAGCCACAGCCGCCTGGAGAGCATAGACCATCGGTTCCGATGGGCTTTGAGCCAGGAGGTCCCGGAGCATGGCTCGCGCTTGGGCATAGTTACCGTGGCGAAACACCTGTTCGAAGGCCTGCTCGGTTGGGTCACTGATGGGCCGTGGGGGATTCCGGCGAAAGGGGTCCCCTGCCTGAACCGGTATGGCTGCGACCCAGAGGGTGACCGTTGTCAGTAGTGCCCACCCCCACCGTTGGACCCTAGAGGCGTTCATTGCTCAAGACCGTGGTACGAAAGGTTTGTTTATCCACCCGGACCACCGTGCGGATGGAATAGCGACCAGCGGCCACCTCCTCCGGCGTGCCCCCCCGAAACGTGAAAATCCAGGCATCGCCCACATCCTCATAACGGGCTTCCCCGACCGTCCCCACCGTTTGGTGCATCGCCGGTTCCGTGCGATAGACCTCAATGCCGCCGTTGGCCCGTTCCCCCGCCATGCGCGCCAGGTTCTGCGCCCGCCGTAGCTGCATAATTTGTTGGAAACGATTAACGGAACCGGCTTGGGCCAGGGCTAGCCCAGTTGGTCCCATACTCCCAAGAGTCCAGAGCAACCCTCCCAATAGTACCAACCTACGCATGGCGTTGATCTCCTACATGCTACTCCTCCTAGGAAGCATCTGCCACCGAGAAGTTCCGCATCAGGTGTAGGTAGTGGCGTATCGCCTGGGTCAAGGGTGTCTTTTGGGCGTCAATTTGCTCCCATTGTAACCCGTAGCGGTGGGGTACCAAAGCTGCCGTGTCCTGCTCCGTCCACTGCCCCTGATAGAGCACCAGCCGACCCCCCGGTTTGACCAGGGGCGCCCCATAAGCTAATGCCTGCCGCGCCGGAGCCACTGCCCGCAACAGCACCAGGTCATAGCCCTGCCGGTGGGGAGCCAGCGTGCCCAGGACCTCCGCTCGCCCGGTGAGCACCGCGACATTTGGCAGACCCAACGCCGCCACCAATTCCTGCAAAAAGCGGGTTTTTTTCTGACGGGCCTCCAGTAGGGTGACGTGCCAATGGGGTTGCAGCAGGGCCACCACCACCCCCGGAAACCCTGCGCCGCTGCCCACATCTATCACCCGCCAGGCCGCTTTTTCTGACAGGTAGGGACGAATCCCCTGGGCGCTGTCCCACAAGTGCTTTTCCCAAAAGTCCGCTGGTGCCGTGATGCGGGTGAGATTCAACCGCTGATTGCCCCGCAAAACAACGTCGTACAGTTTCTGCCAGCGGGGGTCTTGCTGGGCTGGGTCACCCGGCCACCGGTCCAGGGGACTGAGCATCATGGCCAACCGTACTGTTGTTGGATGTAGGCGTGCAGTTCGGGGCCAGTCCCCTGCCGGCTAATGCGCCCTTCGCTCAGTAAAACCGCCTGGTCACAGTAAGCCAGTTCTTCTAGGCGATGGGTCACCCACAGGGCCGTAATACCGGTAGTGCGTACCAACTGTTGCACCTGCTGCGCCAGGTCCAGTTGTTGTTCTGGGTCCAAAAAGGCCGTCGGTTCATCCAGTAGGAGAATGGGCACCTGCCGGGCCAAAGCACCTGCAATGGCCAGTCGTTGTTTTTGCCCCCCACTCAGGCTATACACCGGTCGGTTGTGCAACTCCCACAGGCCCACCAGCCGCAATGCCTGCTCCACCCGTTCTGCCCACTGCTGCGGAGGCAAACCCGCCAGTCCAAAGGCCACATCCGCCCCCACACTGGGCATGACCACCTGGTGGTCCGGGTTTTGCAACACCAGTCCCACGGGTCCTGCCAGTTCCACCCGTCCCGCATCCGGTGCCAACAGACCCGCCAGGATTTTCAACAGGGTGGACTTGCCGCTGCCGTTGGTCCCCAGTAACATCCAAAACTCCCCCTGGGGTACCCGCAACGTGCAGTCTTTTAGAGCCAGCCGCTCCCGAGACCAACCAAAGGAGACATTCTCCAAAACAATGGCCGCCGTCACCCTTGCTCCAGATAGCTGGTCAGGGGTTGCCAGCGAAACTCCCGGCCACTGGCCACCTCCACCACCACCTTGCAACGGGGGTACTGGGTGGGCACCACCGTCAGGTAACGCAATTCCTGCCGCGCAAGGACCTTGCCCTCAATCAACCACAGCACCACGCCCTTCGCTTGGGGGGGCAGCGCCGCCAGGGCCTGATCCAGCAAAGGCGGAAAGTAGTAAACATCCCCGACCGCTGCGGTTTGGGCCAGGGCCTTGCCCAGATGGGGGGGCCGCACGCCGTGAAAACGGGTCAAATAGGCTTCCAATTCCCCCATGCCCCGGGCCGTCATGTGCAACGTGCGATACCCGGCCCCCTTTAAGCGCCGCTGGTAACGCCCCTCGTGACCCCCCTCCGGCGGCACCCAGACCGCCAACGCCCCATGTTTTTCCAAATCCTGCTCAAATTGGTTGCCAAGGACCAGTAGCGCCATATGGTTTTCCCCTCGCCGTTTACTTAAAAACTGTAACAGAGTTAACCCTAGGGCGCAGGCACCGGAAGGTCACGGGGAATGCCGCCCCGGTAAGCCCCACAGTAATAGAGGGTCATCACCGCCTCAAAGGCCCAGTGGTTGGGGTCCAAATCGGCAAAGGGAATCGGCAACTCCCGCACCCGTCGTTGGGCGCAGGCTAGGGCGACCGCACGTTCTGAAGGCATAGCCCTTACTGGCACTGAAGGCAGGCTCAACAGTAGGGTGATAAGCCCGAGGGGAAGTAATAAACGAGGCATGGCAGTACCCCCATCCCGACTATTCACACCGTAACAAAGTTGGCCCCCAAACCGGGTTAGAGTGTAGCCTTGAGGCAAGGGGAGACCACCGATGAACATCACCGATTTTCGCGCCGCCTGCCAAACCTGGAGTGTGGGTACCCGACCGGTCTTGGAATTGGGGAGCTTGATTCGCACCGGTGAGGACGCCCGGGCTGTGATGCGGGTGATTGCCGCCCTGTGGTGCCAGAGTTTAGAGATGGATGATTCCACCGTTACCCGCATGGCCTTTATCTATGACCTGCTCAGCCACTGGGAATCCTGGAGCAAACATCAAGCCCAAGAGTGCGAGCAAGTGGTCCAGGGACTGCATTTACAATTGCAACGAAGGCAGATGGACAAAAGTACCGATTTGCCCTGTTCCCAAGAAACCCTTGACCTACTCATCCAAGTCCTGGCCAGTGGCATCAGCGCCCATCTTGACGATATGGACTAAAATGGCCTGTAGGTAAGCCAGGGGTGATGGTTGGAAGTAGATTCCCGGCAGTGTTCCCTCCCATTACAATAGGCTGCCTATCCATAGAGACGGCGAGTTTTTCCCATGTTTGAGGCCCTAGCGGAACAACTCGAAGCGGCCTGGAGGAAGCTGCGTGGTCAAGACAAACTGACGGCCGGCAACATTCAAGAGGCCCTCAAGGTGGTGCGCCGCGCCCTGCTGGAGGCCGATGTCAATGTTCAGGTGGTGCGGGAGTTTATCCAGGCGGTAGAGGAGCGGGCCATCGGTCAAGCGGTGATCGCCGGCGTGCGCCCCGACCAGCAATTCATCAAGGTGGTGTACGACGAACTAGTGGCGGTCATGGGCGGTCAGCAAGCCCCCCTCCAGGAAGCGCCAGACCCCCCCACCATTGTCCTTCTGGCCGGACTCCAGGGCACGGGCAAAACCACTGCCGCAGCCAAGCTGGCCTTGTACTTGAAGAAACAGAGCCAAAAACCCCTACTGGTGGCCACCGACATTTATCGGCCTGCCGCGATTGATCAACTGCAAACCCTGGGGCGGCAGATTGACGTGCCGGTCTTTGCCCTGGGGACAGACGTCAACCCCGTGACTATCGCCGAGCAGGGGGTAGCCCACGCCCGGTCCGCAGGCTACGACTGGGTGATTGTGGACACGGCGGGACGCCTGCAGATTGACCAGGATATGATGGCGGAGCTGGCCCAAATGAAAGCGGCGATTCAACCCCACGAAGTATTGCTGGTCGTGGACGCCATGACCGGTCAGGAGGCGGCCAACCTCACCCGGGTCTTTCATGAACAGATCGGCATTACCGGTGCCATCTTGACCAAGGTGGACGGGGACAGCCGGGGGGGTGCGGCCCTATCGGTGCGTTACGTCTCCGGGCAACCGATCAAATTCATCGGCACCGGCGAAAAAGTGGAGGCGCTGCAACCCTTTTATCCCGAACGGATGGCCTCCCGCATTTTGGGCATGGGGGATGTGCTCACCCTGGTGGAAAAGGCCCAAGAAGCTGTGGACTTGGCCGACGCCCAAAGGATGCAGGAAAAAATCCTCCAGGCCAAGTTTGACTTCACCGATTTCCTCAAGCAACTACGACTCCTAAAAAACCTGGGGTCGTTGGGAGCGTTTCTGAAGCTCATCCCCGGCATGAACCAGCTCAAAGCCGAGCAGATTCAGCAGGCGGAAAAGCAACTGCGGCGGGCGGAGGCAATGATCAATTCCATGACCCCCGAAGAGCGCCAAAACCCCGATTTACTGGCCAGCAGTTCCTCCCGGCGCCGGCGCATTGCCAAGGGTTCCGGACACACCGAAGCGGACGTGGCCAAGCTGGTACAGGACTTTCAACAGATGCGCACGATGATGCAGCGGCTGAGCATGGGTGCTCTTCCGGGCATGGGTATGGCCGGCGCTACCAGCGGACGGTCAGCGCGACGCAAACAGCAGCCCAAAAAGCGCAAGGGCTTTGGCCAGTTATAGAGCTACAATTCCCCGCGCATGGCCCGCTTCATGTCCTGTACAGCTTGCGTCAATCCCACCAGCACCGCCCGGCTGATAATGCTGTGGCCGATATTCAGTTCTTCCATCCCGGGAATACAGGCCACCGGATAGACGTTGTGATAGGTCAACCCATGGCCCGCGTTCACCCGCAACCCCAACTCCTGGGCTAATTTCGCCCCCAAGGTTAATCGCCGCAGTTCCTGTTGACATTCCTCTTCATGGCGCGCCAGGGCGTAGGGACCCGTGTGTAGCTCGATCCAGCGGGCACCGGTTTGCTGAGCAGCCCGAATCTGGTCCGGTTCGGCAGCAATAAACAAACTCACCGGTATCCCCTGCCCCTGAAGTGTGCCCACCGTCTGTGTCAAGAGCTTGAGGTTACCCACCACGTCCAACCCCCCCTCGGTGGTGATTTCCTCCCGCCGTTCCGGCACCAGGGTCACATAATCCGGGCGAATGTCCAGCGCAATAGCCACCATCTCCTCGGTCGCTGCCATTTCCAGATTGAGGTGGGTTTGCACCGTTTGCCGCAGCAGGCGCACGTCCCGTTCTTGGATATGCCGCCGGTCCTCCCGCAAGTGTACCGTAATCCCATCTGCCCCCCCCAGCTCTGCCAAGATGGCCGCAGCCACCGGGTCCGGTTCCGTCGTGCGTCGGGCCTGGCGGACTGTGGCAACATGGTCTATGTTGACGCCGAGTGTAGGCACCGTGTTGGACTCCTATCCCTTCTCTGCCATTGTACCCTTCTGGCAACGCCAATCCCCGGCACAACGGGTCTTTTTACTGGGCGGCTTGGCCTTGGTGTTGGTTTATCTCCTAGCGGCTCTGCTGGCCCCCTGGCTGGTGTCCCTGGGGTTGCCGGACCCCCAAGAATTTCTCCGCCATAGCCCGCAGCAACCCCCCAGCCCCCAGCATTGGTTCGGCACCGACCGCCAGGGCTACGACGTGCTCAGCCGGGTGATTTTTGGGGCGCGGGCGGCCTGGCAGGTGGTGCTGTGGGCGACGGGCCTGAGTTTGGGGGTCGGTTTTCCCCTGGGTGCCCTGAGTGGCTATTGGGGCGGCAAAGTGGACAGGGTGATCCTGTTTCTCATGGACACCCTTTACACCTTACCCGGGCTGCTGTTGGCCTTGACGGCGGCCTTTGTGGTGGGGCGAGGGGTGCTCAATGCCGCCTTGGCTCTGAGCATTGCCTATATCCCTCAGTACTATCGTGTGATCCGCAACCACACCCTGAGCCTGAAAAATGAACTGTTTGTGGAAGCAGCCCGAGCATTGGGGGCCGGCGATTGGCGGATTCTGGTCCATCATTTGGGGCGGCACCTGGGGCGGGATTTACCGGTGCTCATTAGCGTCAACAGCGCCGATGCCATCTTAACCCTGGCCGGGCTGGGTTTTTTGGGGTTAGGTTTACCGCCGGAGACGCCGGAGTGGGGACACGAGCTGGCCCAGGCCCTCGACAGTTTGCCGACAGGTGTATGGTGGACAACTCTCTTTCCTGGCCTGGCCATGACGGGGTTGGTGGTGGGGTTATCCCTGGTGAGCGAAGCCTTGGGGGAAGCCTAGGGGCGCATTAGTATAGGTAAAAAAACGGTAGCACCCATGGAGCTGGACGACCTCTATGCGGAACTGAGCCTGCTGCGGCGGACCAATGAATTGCTGCGCCAGGAAAATGAGAACCTCAAACTGGGGCGGGATGTGCTGCTGGAGCGATTGCGACAACTAGAAGTCGTCACCAGCCCCTGCCAAAACTGCCTAGGGATGAGCGAGAGCTGGTTATTGCAGGCATCGGGGGTCAACTATGCCTACTTGAAAGAACTGCTGGCCCGAAAAGATTGGGAAGCTGCCGATCTAGAAACCCAGCGGCTACTGCTGCAAATTGCCGGCCCCAAAGCCCAGGAACGGGGTTTTTTAGACGCCACCGATATTGACCATCTACCCTGCATCGCCCTGAAGATTATCAATAAGCTCTGGAGCGTTTATTCCAACGGCAAATACGGCTATATCGTCCAGCAACGCATTTGGTCCCAAACCCGCAGCACTGCCAATTTATGGGGGCATCCCGATTTTGAGGGTTACTACCCCATGCGGGAAGGAATCGGCTATTCCCTCGCCCAGCGCCTGATCCGGTGCGCCCTGGAGAGTTTTTAGGCTGTCAGGAATTGCCGACCTAGCCGGTTATCTCCCTGAGTGAGGGATAGGGTTTTTGCTGAGACAGGCTATGTTCTCTGCCAACCCTCGACGAGAACTAGTCGTGACCACTCTCCTAAAAAAACATAACGACGTGAAGTGGTTAGCCAAAGTTTCCCAGATATGGGGGGAACTTGTTAGTAGCCGCTCCGTCTGGGGAAGTAGTCGCATGCAGGTTGTGCAAGAGCAATGAAGACTATGAACACGTTACGTCTTGGGCGTCTTTTGGGTGCTAGTGGTTTGACTTTGCTGCTGGCCACACCCAGTTTAGCATTCAGCGATACTCGGAATTTCTGGGCCGAAAGTTGCATTCAGCAATTGGCCAATCGGGGCATTATCGGTGGCTATCCTGACGGCACTTTTCGCCCCAACAATCCGGTCACCCGGGCGGAATTTGCCACGATGATTAACCGGGCCTTTTTGTCCGGGTCTGGTCGAGGGGCCATGGGTTTCCGGGATGTGCCGCCGGGCTTTTGGGCCTATGACGCCATCAATCAAGCGGCTGGGGCTGGTTTCCTGTCCGGCTACCCCGACGGTACTTTCCGGCCTAACCAAAACATCCCCCGGGTGCAGGTGCTGGTTGCCCTGAGCAGCGGCCTCAATCTCAGCCCCACCCAGGCCCCGGAGGTGACCCTCACCCGCCTGTATCGGGATGCGGACGCCATTCCCACCTATGCCCGGCCAGGGGTGGCGGCGGCCAGTGAGCAACAGTTGGTGGTGAATTACCCCGATGTTTCCCTCCTGCGCCCCAATCAATTGGCCACCCGGGCAGATGTAGCGGCCAGCCTTTGCCAGAGCTTGCAAATCGCCGGCATTCCCAGCCAGTACATCGCCAACTTCAGCCCGGCCACGCCTATCCAAGCAGGGGTCGCCACCTTGCCCCAGGGAACTCTCATCGTCACCCGCCTGGGGAATCAGCGGGTGATTCTCGCCCCCCAGGACACCTTACCCCTAACGGTCACGGTGGCCCAGGACGTGCGGGATAGTCAAGGTCGGGTGCTCCTACCTGCAGGAAGCACCATCACGGGGCGGTTGCAACCGGCAGGTCAGGGGTCCCAGTTTGTCGCCCAGCAGGTCACGGTCCGCGGCCAAACCCTTCCCCTAGACGCAACCTCGGCGCCGGTGCGGCGGACCCGCGAGGTGAGTGAGCGCAGTTTACGGCCCATCCTCCCCGGCGCCCTGGTGGGTACGGCGGCGGCCGCCCTGATTGCGGGGGTCACCGGCGACCGACGCATTGAAGCCGGCGAAGTCTTAGCTGGTACAGCAGCGGGTGCGGCAGCGGGCTTGAACTGGGGGCGGGAACCGGGTAAGGCCCTGCGGGATTTCGGGATTGGCGCAGCTGTGGGTGCAGCGGTCGGGGGTCTGTCTGGTGACCGGCGGGTAACGGCGACGGAAGTCCTCGGGGGGGCCGTCTTGGGTTCTGTCGTCGGTGGTGCAGCGGACCGGCGTCAAATCCGGGAAGTGATTGTCCTGGAACCCAACAGCGACCTGGTGCTGACCGTCAATCAACCGGTTAACCTGCCCTTGTAGGCACCTCAAACGACTCATTCCCTGGGGGCTATCACGCCGGGGAATGGGTCAACACCAGGGTCCGTGAGGGCATCACCGTCCATAGATTGGTTGAGTCACCGCCCCAGATCGGGCCAGGATGTTGAAATTCGTCGTTCAAGGTCTTTTCCAAGGCCAGCCATACCTGCATAAAACGGTCCTTCTGGGCCTGGGGTAAGGTCTTGGACAGATGTTTGAGACATTCCAGATTGCTGTAGAAAACCGCTTGAATCTGCCACCCCACTTCCCGCAGTAGCTGGTCAATTTCGGCCTGAATGACTCTCTGTTGAAACGGCGCCACATACCCCAGACGCGCCAAAAAAGGAGCTAGCCAATTATGTAGGGCCACTTTACAGGCTGGTAGCCAGGTGCGGGGTTGATGCACATCCAGCAGGGCGCGAAAATGGCCGTCGTCGTAGTTCAGGTAAAAAATTCCCTGGGGCGCCAGTTGACGTTTAGCAATTTGCAGATAACGCCGGCGGTCGTAAACGTGCTCCAGGACGCTAAAACTGACGATGAAATCGGCATTAATAGCCACCTGTTCCAACTCCGATCTCTCCAGCAACCGGGCTGGCAGACCGGCTAGACGTTCTTGTGCCAATCGGCGCCGTTGGGGATGGGGTTCAAATCCCCACCATTGGATACAGGGATAGTCCCGGAGAATTTGCGGCCAATACCCCCCATCCCCACAGCCGTAATCCAAAACCACGGATGGACGGTCCGGGCGGAGGCGGCCCAGTAGGTCTTGCAGCACCCAGGACTTGGCGCTATTGCCCCACCAATAGGCCGTTGGCACGGTGCAAACAGCAAAATAATGGTGAATTTCGTTCCCCAGGGTACCACAGGCCCGACCCCGCTTCGGTAGGATAGAGACAGGTTGTGTACCCCTTACGGGATGACCGATAGCCAACGTCTTGACCCTGCCACCCAATTGGCGTTGACCATCGCTCGGGCCGCCGATGAGCGCAAAGGTCAAGACATCCTCCTCCTACGAGTTGCGGAGATTTCCTATCTAGCGGATTACTTTGTCCTGGTTACCGGGTCCTCACCAGCCCAAGTCCGCGCCATCGCCCGCGCCATTGAAGAACAAGTAGCCCACCAGTGGCACCGGCGCCCGCGACACCAGGAAGGTTCGCCGGAAGGGGGTTGGGTGTTGCAGGATTACGGTGATGTCATCGTTCACCTTTTCCTACCCCGGGAGCGGGCTTTCTACGACCTGGAACGCTTCTGGGCCCATGCGGAGCGGTTGGCCTTTGCGCCGGTCGGTTAAAATAAAGCCCTGGGAGAGGTGGCAGAGTGGTTGATTGCACTCGACTTGAAATCGAGCGAGACGCCAGTCTCCGCGGGTTCGAATCCCGCCCTCTCCGTTACCGCCGCTGTTGGAACCGCGCCCGCAGCACGATGGCCACGCTGTTCATCAGCACTAGCAACCCCAGCAGGGCAATGATCCCGGCGGCCGCCACCTGGTGAAACTCCTTCTGGGGTCGGCTGGCCCAGTTGAAGATCTGAATCGGCAAGGCCGTAAAAGGCGTCTGCAGGGCCTCAATAAACGAACCCAGCCCCAGGGTTACCTTCTCAATCACCACCAACCCATTCTCATCTACCGTCGTCGTCACCGGCCAGGGGGGCAGGAAGGCAATAAACGTTAACGCCCCCAGGGTAATCAACGGCGCCGTTTCTCCAATCGCCCGCGCCAGCGCCAGAATCGTCCCCGTCAGGATAGCCGGAAACGCCACCGGCAGTACGTGGTACCAAATCGTCTGCCACATGGTCGCCCCCACGGCGTAGGACGCCTCCCGCATCTCCCGCGGCACCGCCCGAATCGCCTCCCGCGTGGAAATAATCACCACCGGCAGCACCAACGTCGCCAGGGTCAGCGCCCCCGACAATACCGACCGTCCCCCCGTAATCGGCTGAAACAACCGCACATACAGTTCCAACCCTAACAGCCCATAAATAATCGAAGGCACCCCCGCCAGGTTGGCCGTATTGATTTCCAGGATTCGGTTGTACCAGCGGTCCCGGTCCGCATATTCCTCCAGGTAAATCGCCGCCCCGATGCCCAAGGGAAACGCAAAGATGGGAATCAAAAACATCAGCCAGATCGAACCGACGAGGGCCGATAAAACACCCGCCTCCGAGGGGTCGCGCGAAGGAAACTTGGTCAGAAACTGCCAGTTGAAATAGGGTAGACCATTGCTAAAGACATCCCACAGCAAAAGGGCCAGGAAAAACAAACCAAAGATAGTGGCCAGAAACGCAACGACTGCAAAGATATTTGTCTGAACCTTACGCCCCTCAAAATTAGGACGAAAGTTAGCCTCAAAAGGCGGCAAGACAGTGGTCATAGCGATACCTCCACCCTAGTAGACTATGCGGTATCTACGCACAAAGATGTCCGCCAGAACGTTGAGGATCAACGTCATGACAAACAGGATGAAACCGGCAAAGAAGATACTGTAGAAAGACAGGGTACCGGTGGGGGTATCCCCCAAACTCACCTGCACGATAAAGGCTGTAATCGTCATCACCGACTGCAGAGGATTCAGCTCCAGAATCGGATTCTGTCCCGCCGCCAAAGCCACGATCATCGTCTCCCCCATCGCCCGAGAAACTGCCAGCAAAAACGCCGAAACAATCCCCGACAGAGCCGAGGGAATCACCACATTCACAATCGTTTCAAACTTGGTTGCCCCCAAGCTGTAAGCCCCCTCCCGCAACAGATTGGGCACCGCATACAAGGCATCCTCACTTAGGGACGCCACCAGGGGAATAATCATAATCCCCATCACAAACCCGGCGCTTGTGGCATTCAAACCCGCCACTACTTCCTGCCCGTTGGGAATAATAGCCTGCAACGCCGGCCCCACCACCACCAGGGCAAAAAAGCCGTACACCACCGTCGGCACCCCCGCCAGGATTTCCAGCATCGGTTTCAAAACTGCCCGCACCGATTCCGGCGCATATTCACTCAAGTAAATGGCACTCAGTAGCCCCACCGGCAGCGCCACAATCATCGCAATCAAAGACGTGATAAATGTACCCCAAATAATGGCGATAATCCCGAACTCTGGCTCGGCAAACAGGGGCGTCCATTGAGTCTCTGTAAAAAATTTGGTCCAGGAGTGTCCTTCCTCAGCAAGCTTGCGGAAGAACATTAAACTTTCCAGCACCAAAGTGGCCGTGATCCCCACCGTCACAAAGATAGAAAAAGAAGCAAACGCCCCCGTTAACAGGCGCATGAACCGATTGACCCAGCGGCTGCGCACCTGATGGCGTTCATAGTCGGTAAACCCTTGCTCGGCGATGGTCATCGTTGTTCTACTCCCGCGCCAGGTACTCCATCATCATAAAAGAAAAGGGGGAGAACCCATCAGCTCCCCCCCCCCTACAGCCAGCAGACTAGTTTACCCGCTCCAGCTTCATCAGTTGGTCAATCGTCAGACCGACCCGGTTTTCCCCGCCATACACCGTGCCTGTCCGGCCCCGCCGCAGGTTGTCCAAATTGGCCGCATAAATCCGGCTAGGCAAGGGCACGTAACCAGTTTTGGGCACCAGACGGCTCGCATTGCGCATGGAGAACTCCACATACTCCCGCACCTCCGGACGCCGCAGGGCCTCCGTGCTCACGTAAATGAACACGGGCCGCGACAGGGGGTTGTAGGAGCCGTCCTCCACCGTCTTGCGACTCGGCAGCACCGCCTGACCCCTGTTGTTCACAATGGGCACCGCCTTCAGCCGGTTCTTGTTCTCCTCATAGTAGGCAAACCCGAAGTAGCCCAGCGCATTAACGTCAGTGGACACTCCTTGCACCAGCACATTGTCATCTTCACTGGCGGTATAGTCCCCCCGGCTCTGCCTGGACTTGCCCATGATCGCTTCGGTGAAGTAGTCGAACGTCCCCGAGTCCGTGCCAGGGCCAAACAACCGCA
This sequence comes from Gloeomargarita sp. SRBZ-1_bins_9, assembly GCA_039794565.1. Taxonomy (NCBI): domain Bacteria; kingdom Bacillati; phylum Cyanobacteriota; class Cyanophyceae; order Gloeomargaritales; family Gloeomargaritaceae; genus Gloeomargarita; species Gloeomargarita sp. SRBZ-1_bins_9. The sequence continues at coordinate 87,695 of JAUQVX010000002.1, forward strand.
GGGGACGATTCGGCCAACTGGGGTCCACTTGGTTCCAGGTGCGAATTTTCCCTTGGGCCGCTGGCTCCCACATCTTGCGGAGTTGCTCCACCGTCAACTGCTTCACCCAATTGTTCCGCGGATTCACCGCCACCGTAAGGGCGTCAAAGGCAATGGGCAATTCGATATAGTTAATATTCTTGCTCCGGCAGGCTTCCATTTCCCTTTTGGCAATGGGTCGCGAGGCGTTAGAAATATCCGTTTCGCCGTTGCAGAACTTCTTAAACCCACCACCGGTGCCAGAGACCCCCACTGTGACCTGCACCTGGCCCCGCTTAGACTTCTGAAACTCCTCCGCAATCGCTTCAGCAATGGGAAAGACCGTGCTGGAACCGTCAATCCGCACCACGGCACGCCTTTGCGCCACTACCTGGGTCACACCAGCTAGACCCGCCGTCAAAGTAGCAGCCGTCGTCAGCGCCCAAAAGGTCGTCGTTGTCTTCATATCCTTACCCCTCCCACAAATAGGAGCTATACATCACGGGCTTGTATCCCCTCTTCAATTGTTCCAAAAATGTCAGCCCTGTCAAGCAGAAATCCCTGTTTTTCACCATTTTTTAATCCGGTCTTAACCGTTTCTTAAATTGAAGGGTTGGAGGGATTTTGCTGCTGGGTAGGTATTGCAGGCAGCGGAAATCCCCTCATAGGTGATTGTCAGTAATGATGGTGTATTTTCAAGGCCGATGGGCGGGTGATTCGGTTTGATGGATGGACCAGCGATATTCGATGGTGAATCCAGCCCGGCGGCATTCCTCCTCCAGCCATTCCTGCTGCACGCTAGCTTTGCGTAGGGTAGCCAGGAGGTCGTGCAGGTGTTGACGTTGGCCAGGATACTGGTCGAGGGCCTTGAGGGTATGGCGTTCCAGAAGTTGCATCAACAGTTCGTAGTGAATGGGTGCAGGCAGGACAACCGATTTCATAGGGTTTGAGAACAACCGTATCCCCAATTTTAGTCGCTTTTGTGCTCCCTGAGGCTGGGCTAGAATGGGGGTGTCCGTCCCGAGATACCCGTCCATGCGTCCTTGGCCGAGTCCAGATACGCCGTTGTACAACCATTCCCTGGGGGCTATCGAAGATTGGTTGCGGACATTGGGTGCCCGGCAAAACCCCCAGGAATTGCACCGCTGGTTTCTCCAACGGGGCCAGTGGCAGGCGGAATTATCCCTGGAGATCGAGGAGTTGCAGGTGCGTTACCTGGGGGCAGGGGGTGGGCGGGATGTGGTCCGGCGCTTCCGCTACTCCCTGAGTCGGCAGGAGGTGCAGACGGGAATTTTGCAAGGGCCGTAAATTCCGTTACCTTAAATTTTAAGGAGTTCCATACCCCCCGGAGGACGTGCATGGAGGCAATGGCATTGACGGCGCTGAATACGGTCACGATCGCACCTGAGTTGCTGGTTGTGGTGACCTTGACGGTCGTGTTGCTGGCGGACTTGGTCACGGGCCGACAAGCTTATCGTTGGACACCCTATCTGGCGGTGGCGGGTCTGGTCGGGGCGGTGGTGGCCCTGGTGGGGCAGTGGTCGCTACCGGTGACGGAGGGATTTGCCGGTAGTTTTCAGGCTGACCGCATCGGCATTCTGTTCCGGGGGATGATTGCCCTGTCAGGGGCGATGGGGGTGCTGATGGCCATTCGTTATGTGGAGGAAGTGGGCAGCGCCCTGGGGGAGTACATCACAATTTTGTTGGTGGCTACGGTGGGGGGCATGTTCCTGGCCGGGGCGGATGAGATGGTGATGGTGTTTGTGTCCCTGGAAACGTTGGGGCTGGCCTCTTACCTGCTGGCGGGTTACATGAAGCGGGATGTGCGCTCCAATGAGGCGGCGCTGAAGTATCTGCTGATTGGGGCCACCAGTTCCGCCATCTTCTTGTATGGGTTGTCCTTGCTGTATGGGTTGTCGGGGGGAGAGACCCGTTTGGGGGCTATTGCCCAGGCTCTGGTGCAACGGGATTTGGGGCAGTCCTTGGGGGTGTTGGTGGCCCTGGTGTTTGTGATCGCCGGGATTGCCTTTAAGTTGTCGGCGGTGCCTTTTCACCAATGGACGCCGGATGTCTATGAGGGGTCGCCGACGCCGGTGGTGGCCTTTTTGTCGGTGGGGTCGAAGGCGGCGGGATTTGCTCTGGCGATCCGTTTGCTGGTGACGGCCTTTCCCGAGGCAACGCCCCAGTGGCGGTTTGTGTTTGAGGCGCTGGCGGTTTTGAGTATGGTGTTGGGGAATGTGGTGGCCCTGACCCAAACCAGCCTGAAGCGCCTGTTGGCCTATTCCTCCATTGGGCAGGCGGGTTTTCTCATGATCGGCTTGGCCATCGGCACACCGGAGGGCTACGCCAGCATCCTGTTTTACACCTTTATTTACCTGTTTATGAACCTGGGGGCCTTTGCCTGTGTGATTTTGTTTAGCCTGCGGGCGGGCACGGATGAGATTAGCGAATATGCTGGCCTGTATCAGAAAGATCCGCTGTTGACCTTGGGGCTGAGTTTGTGCCTGTTGTCCCTGGGGGGGATTCCACCTCTGGCGGGCTTTTTCGGCAAACTGTATATCTTCTGGGCCGGTTGGCAGGCGGGGGCCTATGGGTTGGTGCTGGTGGGGCTGGTCACCAGCGTGATCTCCATCTACTACTACATCCGGGTGGTGCGGATGGCGGTGGTGAAGGAACCCCAGGAAATGTCCCTGGCGGTCCAAAATTATCCGGCGATTACCTGGGACCGGCCCGGTTTGCCGGAGTTGAGGGCGACGTTGGTGACCTGCGTGGTGGTGACGGCGGTGGCCGGGTTGCTGGCTAATCCCATCCTGACAGTGGCCAACCAGGCCGTACAGACCACGCCCTTTCTCCAACCTACCCTGGTGTCTCAGCGCTAGGGGTGCGGGGTTGGTAGGAGGCCATAACCCGCCCAGCTCCCCGCCACTGCCGATAGTAGGTTTCGCCGATGGGTCCCCGGTCCGGTCCGAGGGAATCTACGCCAATGCCATTGCGACCCTGTTCGGGACCGGAGCAGTGAATGTACTGTTGCCGGCCTAGGTAAATCCCCACGTGGGTTGCCCGTTCCCCTAGGCCAAAAAACACCAAGTCCCCGGGCTGCAGGTCGCTGGGGTCAATGGCTAGAACAAAGGCCTCCTGCTGATAGGCATCCCGGGGCAACCAGATACCCGCCTGGGCAAAGGCCGTCTGCACCAACCCCGAGCAATCAAAATCTGGACCGACCGTCCCCCCCCAGCGATAGACATGGGGTTGTCCCATGGCTTGGATGACGAAATGCAACACCAGCGGCAACCGTAGTTGGATGGCCGGGCGGGTGAGTTGGGGTGGTTCGTAGGCTTCGGTGGTCAAGATCAACCGTTCCCAGTCCGCTGCGTTGATCCAGCCGCTATAGTCGTCCTCCGCCAAGGTGACCCGAACCCGTGACCCCTGTTTCTCCCCCCCATACAGCCAGCGGCCGGCCCGAGCCTGGGTCACCAAACGGTCACTGGTAGGGGATTCGTAGAGGTCTAAATCGGCTAGACACCGGTAGGGCATGGAGTCTCAGGTACGGTTTCCCGTGGGAGACGTCCTCGACGATGGGAACTGACCTTACGGCTGAACTTGCGGGCATAGGCCCGGTTGCGCAGCGCTTTTTCCTTCTTCGGATTTCGGCGTTTCGCCACGAATACAACCTCCAAGGTGGCCCGCCGGTGTTGGCAAGCCAGGACTGCCCTTAACCCCGGGAGCGGTATGCATCTCGCCGGTTTTCTTTGGGACGGGCCTTGTTCACTCGCAATTGCCGCCCCATCCATTCGGCCCCGTCCAGTTCGCTGATGGCCTTTTCTTCCTGGTCGTCGGCCTGCATTTCCACAAAAGCAAAGCCCCGCATCCGCCCCGTTTCCCGGTCCATGGGCAGGACCACACTTTTTACATCGCCGTACTCGGCAAAAACTTCTTGCAGGTCCTCCTTGGTGACCCGATAGTTTAGATTACCTACGTAAATCGTCATGGCTACGCCTCAACAAAAACAGTCACTGACCGTGCAGTCGGTTGCGGAAAATTTCTTCTAGCCGTCTACGGAAACCAAGAAGAACCCTCGACCCAGACCTACAGCAGTTCTTTTTTAGTATAGCAGTTGGGGAAAGCCTTAGCTAGAGTAGGGGCAGTTCGGAGGCGAAGGATGGGTTTAACCGCCTTGGGGGGGATTCTCCAGCAACTGGACAGCAGCCCCACCTGGGAACGGTGCCGGCAGTGGCAAACCCTGCTGGGTCTGTGGGCGGAACTGGTGGGGCCAACGGTGCAACGCCAGACCGAACCCCTGTACATCCGGCGGGGGGTTTTGTACGTGGCCACCCGGTCGCCGGTTTGGGCGCAAAACCTGACCTTTGAACGGCAGCGGTTGCTCCAGCGTCTGAATGCCCATTTGCCGGAGCCCTTGCAGGACATTCGCTTTCGCCCCCTGTTGACTCCCGAGGGACAGCCCCCTGCCGGTCGCATCTTTCGAGGGGGGACCCGCACGCCGGCCTTGCCCTGCGCTGGGACACCCACCTACCGCCGTCCACCCCACTGTCCCCGTTGTCACCTGCCGGCACCCCTGGTGGAGTTGGACCGGTGGGGTATCTGTGGCCTGTGCCGAGCGGCGGAACTGGCGACCTAGGCGTTAAACTAGGTAAAGGCCTGCGAGGATCCACCATGGTTCAGTCACCGTACTACGGGGATTACTACTACCGCACTCCGCCCCCCGACTTGCCCTCCCTGTTGCTCAAGGAACGGATTATTTATCTAGGGATGCCAATTGTGCAGCAGGTCACGGAGCTGATCATTGCCCAGTTGTTGTACCTGCAGTACGAGGACCCGGAAAAACCCATTTATTTCTACATCAATTCCACGGGCACCTCCCGTTTTGATGGGGAACCGGTTGCCTGGGAAACGGAGGGGTTTGCCATCTGTGACACAATGGCCTACATCAAACCGCCGGTGCATACCATTTGTATTGGGGTGGCGATGGGGATGGCGGCGGTGCTGTTGTCGGCGGGCACCAAAGGGCACCGGGCCAGCCTGCCCAATGCCTCCATTATCTTGCGCCAAAGTCGCAGCTATACCCGGGGGCAGGCCTCGGATATCCAAATCCAGGCGCGGGAGGTGCTACACAACCGGGAAGTGATGCTGGACATTCTGGCGGCCAATACGGGACAGCCCCGGGAGAAAATTGCCAAGGACATGAGCCGCACCTTTTACCTGACGCCCTACCAGGCCAAGGAGTATGGGTTGATTGACCGCATCCTGGAACCCACCCGCAAATTGCCGCCTACGGTTATGCAAGCGTTGGCTTCCAGTTCGTCCTAAGGAGTGTGACCTATGCCGCTGGGTATCCCCAAGGTTCCTTACCGTCTGCCCGGTGAACCCTATACCCAATGGATTGATATTTACAACCGGCTGTACCGGGAACGGATTATTTTTTTGGGGCAAGAAATTGACGACGACATTGCCAATCAAATCGTGGCGGTGATGTTGTATTTGGATTCGGAGGACCAGGGCAAGGATATTTACCTGTACATCAATTCGCCGGGGGGGTCGGTGCATGCGGGGCTGGCCATTTACGACACCATGCAGCACATCAAATCGGACGTGGTGACAATCTGTGTGGGGCTGGCGGCGTCCATGGGGGCGTTTTTGTTGGCGGCGGGGACCAAAGGGAAACGCCTGGCGCTGCCCCATTCGCGGATTATGATCCACCAGGTGTCGAGTGGGGCGCGGGGGCAAGCCTCGGACATTGAAATCGAAGCCCGGGAGGTGTTGCGCATTGACCGGCAACTCAACCAGCTGCTGGCCTATCACACGGGGCAGCCGGTGGAGAAGGTGCAACAGGACCAAAAGCGGGACTTTTACATGTCGGCCCAAGAGGCGCTGGCCTATGGGATTGTGGACAAGGTGATTGAAGGCCGGGCGCCCTAGGATGACTGACCCTCGCTTGGTGGAGAGTTATCGCTGTTTGGGTTTGGCGGTAGGGGCCTCCCTCGAGGAAGTCAAAGTGGCCTACCGGCGTTTGGCCCGTCGCTGCCATCCGGACTTGCACCCCCATGACCCCCATAGCCACGAACGGTTTATTGCCCTCCAGCAGGTGTACCAATATCTGTTGGCCCACTTGACCCAGACACCGGTTGGGACAGCGCCTCAGGTGCGGGTGACCGTGCAGCATCGCCCCGCGCCAGAACCAGGGCCACCCCTGACGCCCCAAGAGCGCTACCTCAAGCACAAATTCCAGGTGCAGTGGCGGACCTTGCTGGAGCAAGAACGGTTTGCCCGGGCGGTGGCCCTCCTAGAGACCCTGCGGCAGCGGTTTCCCACAGACAGGGAGATTCCGGGTTGGTTGGCCCAGACTTACCAGCGCTGGGGGCGGGCCTTGATTGACCAGGGGCAATGGGACAAGGCCCGGGGATGCCTGAAAACGGCCCTGCGCCTGGACCCCCACAACCCCACGCTCTGGCAGGAGGTGAATCGGGAGTTTATTCGGCTGGAGCAGGGGATGGGCAAGTACTCTTAGAGCCATCACGCTCACTATTACAGTTATCCAACAGGATTTTGGCCAGGTTAACAAGAGATTACAAGAAGTTAAAGACCGGCGGGTAGGGGGGAAGCGGGTGTTAGCGTAGAAGTAGTAGAGCGCACCAAATTTCTGTGGGGTTTATGCCTATGAAGATTGTGATTCACGGCAAAAACATTGCCATTACCGACCCCATTCGTGAGTATGTGGAAAACAAGCTACACAAGGCCCTGGATCACTTCAACGGTTGGATTACGGAGGTAGATGTCCATTTGTCCGTAGCCCGCAACCCCCGCATTCACGATACCCATGTGGCGGAGGTTACCGTCTATGCCAAGGGGCATGTTCTGCGGGGGGAAGAACGCAGTGAAAATCTCTACGCCAGTATTGATTTGGTGGCGGATAAATTGAACCGGAAAGTCCGCAAGTTTAAGGAGAAGAAACAGGCCAAGCTGCACCAAACACCGGTGCCGGTGGCGTCGCCGGATCTGGTCACACCGACAACCGAGCGGTCCCCCGAATTGCCCAAGGAGGTGGTCCGCCGCAAGTACTTTGCCATGCCCCCAATGACGGTCGAGGAGGCCCTTGAGCAACTGGAGCTGGTTGATCATGATTTCTATGTGTTTCGCAACGCCGAGACGGGGGAAATTAATGTGGTTTATGAACGGAATCACGGGGGTTATGGGTTGATCCAACCCCGGGGCAACGGTCACCCCAAACCCTCGGCCTAGGGGCACGTAGGGGGTTACACTAGAAAGGCGCGTGTCTAGGAGGACCCCCAATGGCGGACCTGGCCCCCAACCAGCAGTTGTTGCCCCTGACGGCCAGCACCAATGCTCAGGGTCATTTGGTGATTGGTGGTTGTGATGTGGTGGCGTTGGTGGAGCGTTGGGGGTCGCCGCTGTATATTTTGGATGAGGTGACTCTGCGCACGGCCTGCCGCCAGTATCAGGAGGGGTTCCGGCGGTGCTATCCCGGACCGAGCCAGGTGATCTACGCGGCTAAAGCCTGGTGTTGTCTGGGGGTGCTGGCGATGGTCGTGGGGGAAGGTCTGGGGCTGGATGTGGTCTCCGGGGGGGAACTCCTGACGGCCATGCGGTTGGGGGTAAAACCCGAGTGGGTCTATTTTCACGGCAATAACAAGTCTCCGGCGGAATTGGAGTTGGCCCTGGCCTATGGCTGCCGCCTTGTGGTGGACAACTGGCATGAGCTGAAGACGTTGGCGGCTTTGGCCCAGGCGCAGGGGGTGCGGGTGCCGATGCTGGTGCGTTTGACGCCGGGGATCGAGTGCCACACCCACGAGTACATCCGCACGGGGCATCTCGACAGCAAATTTGGCTTTGACCCCGGTCAGTGGCCGGCCCTGGTGGACTGGTTGCTGGGGCAATCGCATCTGGAATGCATCGGTTTACATGCCCATATCGGTTCCCAGATTTTTGCCCTGGACCCCCACCGGGATTTGACCCAGGTGCTGGTGGATTATTACGCCCAGGGGCTACAGGCCGGCTTGCCGTTGCGGGTGTTGGATGTGGGCGGGGGATTGGGTATTCGTTATGTAGAGAGCGACCAGCCGCCGGCGATTGCCGATTGGGTGCGGGTGGTGAGTGCAGGCATAGCCCATCACTGTCAAAGCCGGGGATTGCCCTTGCCTTGCCTGGTGGCGGAACCGGGGCGTTCGATTGTGGGACCGGCCGGTGTGACGGCTTATACCATCGGCGGGCGCAAGGATATTCCCGGCGGGCGCACCTATCTAAGCGTGGACGGCGGCATGTCGGATAATCCCCGTCCCATCACTTACCAGGCCTCCTACCAAGCGCTGGTGGCTAATCGCTGCCTCGACCCCCTGGCGGAAACAGTAACCATTGCCGGCAAGCACTGCGAATCGGGGGATATTTTGATCCGCGACCTCGCCCTGCCCTTGACCCAACCAGGGGATGTGCTGGTGGTGCTGGCAACCGGTGCCTACAACGCCAGCATGGCCTCCAACTACAACCGTATGCCCCGCCCGGCAGCTGTGGTGGTGCGGGATGGGGATGCGGAGTTGCTAGTGAAACGGGAAACCTGGGAAGACCTCCTGCGGCAGGACTGTTTACCGGCCCGCTTGGAACTGGTGGGGGCCTGACCCCAGATGCGCCGGTGGCTGGGGGTAGGGGGACTAGGGTTGCTGTTGGTATTGGGATTGGGGATGGTCCTGCCCCGGCGCCGGCCCGTTGCCCGGGAAACCCCCTGCCCGATTGGGATTTACATTGTGGGGGGGGTGATTCACTCGGACCTCATTTTGCCCCGCCGCAATGCCATCTGGGACTGGGCACTGATGCTACCGATGGACCAAATTGCGCTCGGTGAACCGGATTACCTAGGTTTTGGGTTTGGCGAGCAACAGTTTTACATGGCGCCCCCGGCCCCTCTGTGGCAGCGCTGGCCGGATGGGTTGCGGGCTTTATTCTGGGCCAATCCGGGAATTGTCTATGTCTATCCATTGGCTCAACCACCCCAGGCAGCCCAGTGCATTGGTTTGCAACCGGACCAGTACCGCCAACTAGCGCAGTACATCCAGGACTCGTTCCGGCGGGATGACCAAGGGCGATTGCAACCGTTGGGGCGAGGGCATCAACCGGTGGGGCAGTTTTTTGCCGCCCGGGCCACCTACTCGCTGCTGTTTACTTGCAACCATTGGACGGCGGAGGGATTGGACCGCGCCGGTGTCCCTGTGCCCTGGCTGCCCCTGGTGACCGTCAGCCTCCTGTGGCACACTCGCTGGACCTGTCCCTGTCCTCAGGCCGCCAGTTCTTGAGCCAAGGCCTCTTTCACCCGGGGGGAGCGAATCTCACCTGCGTGGGTAATGCAAGCGGCCGCCACAATGTCATCGGCAAAATCCCAGCGCAACTCCTGACCGCTAATCAGCAGGTTCAGCAGGCTCAACAGATTTTTGCTGTACATCTGGCTGGCGTGGACGGGCATCGTTGCCGGCAGGTTCAACGGCCCTAGGATGGTCACCCCGTGGCGCACCACCTGGCGTCCCGGTTCCGTCAGGGCGCAATTGCCCCCCTGGGGTGCGGCCACGTCCACGATCACGCTACCGGCTGGCATCCGGGCAACCATGGCTTCCGTGACTAACAGGGGCGCCCGTTTCCCCGGCACCTGGGCCGTGGTAATCACCACCTCCGCACGAGCCACATGGTCGCTAATCAGTTGGCGGGACTTTTCCTGGCTGGCTTCCGACACCTCCCGGGCGTAGCCCCCCCCGCCTTCCACGGCCTCCTCTAGAGTCACTTCCACCAACTTGGCCCCCAGACTGTGCACCTCCTCTTTGACCTGGGGACGAATATCAAACGCCTCCACCACCGCCCCCAAGCGCCGCGCCGTAGCAATCGCCTGTAGGCCTGCCACCCCGGCCCCGATGACAAAGACCTTGGCGGGGGGAATAGTCCCGGCTGCCGTCGTTAGCATGGGGAAAAATTTGGGCAAGTGGGCCGCCGCCAGGAGCACCGCCCGATAACCCGCCACCGACGCCTGGGAGGACAGGGCATCCATGCTCTGGGCGCGGGAAATACGGGGGATCATCTCCATACTGAAAGCCGTCACCCCCTGTTGCGCCAAATCCCGCACCAACCAGGGCCGTCCCAGGGGGTCCATAAACCCGATCAACACCGTTCCGGGCCGTAACCCGCGTACTTCGGTTTCCTGGGGGGGGGCCACCTTGAGAACCACATCCGCCTGGGCCAGCAACGTCGCCGGGTCAGAGACGATCTGGGCGCCCGCCGCGCTATAGGCCCCATCGGGGAAATAGGCCGCTTCCCCCGCCCCCTGTTCCACCAGCACCGTCAGACCCCGTTGCACCAAACGCCCCACCGCTTCCGGCACCAGGGCCACCCGTGTTTCCCCCGGCTCCCGTTCCTTCAGGACGGCTATGCGCATATCCCCCGACCCCCATCAGCGGACAGCTACTTTAATGTGGCACGGCCAAGGGCGACCCCACCCCAAAAATCCAGAAAATCTTTAGCATCCCTGCCCCTGGCGCTGGTGCTCTACAATGCCATTCGGTATCCCTGCGAGCCCTATAGCCCATGTCCTTTGTACCCCTGCACGTCCACACCGAATACAGCCTGCTGGACGGCGCCAGTCAAATTCCCCAGTTGGTGGAGCAGGCCGTGATGCTCAACATGCCGGCGATTGCCATTACCGACCACGGGGTGATGTACGGCGCCATTGAACTGATCAAGCAATGCCGGGAGCGGGGGATCAAACCCATCGTCGGCAACGAAATGTACATCATCAACGGGGACATTACCAAGCAGGAACGCAGCCCCCGCTATCACCAGGTTGTGCTGGCCAAAAACACCCAAGGGTACAAAAACCTGGTTAAACTCACCACCATTTCCCACCTCCAAGGGGTCCAGGGCAAAGGCATCTTCTCCCGCCCCTGCATCAACAAAGAACTTCTGGAGACCTACCGCGAAGGTCTTATTGTCACCAGCGCCTGTTTGGGGGGGGAAATTCCCCAGAAAATCCTCCAGGGAAAGCGCCAGGAAGCCCGCCAGATCGCCGCTTGGTACCAGAAGGTGTTTGGGGATGATTTCTATCTGGAAATCCAGGACCACGGTTACCCGGAAGACCGGATTGTGAATGTGGAAATCATCCGCATTGCCCAGGAGCTAGGCATCAAATACATTGCCACCAATGACTCCCACTACATTTCCTGCTTTGATGTGGAAGCCCACGACGCCCTGCTGTGCATCCAAACCGGCAAGTTAATTACCGACACCAAACGCCTGCGCTATAGCGGCACGGAATACCTGAAATCGGCCCAGGAAATGGCCCAACTGTTTCGGGACCACCTCGACGATGATGTCATCCAAACCGCCATCCAAACCACCCTCGAAGTTGCTCAGAAAATCGAGCCTTATCACATTTTAGGGGAACCCCGCCTACCCCATTACGACGTACCGGTGGGCCACACGGTGGACACCTACCTGGAACAAATTGCTTGGCAGGGCCTATCGGAACGGTTGGGCATGAAGCGGGACCAGATTCCCCCGGCCTATAAAGAGCGGCTGTCCTATGAATTAAAAGTTATTCAGCAGCGGGGGTTTTCCGGGTATTTTTTGGTGGTGTGGGACTACGTGAAATACGCCCGGGACCATGGGATTCCGGTGGGGCCAGGTCGGGGGTCAGCTGCCGGTTCCCTGGTGGCCTATGCCCTGAAAATCACCAACATTGACCCGGTGCATCACGGCCTGCTGTTTGAGCGCTTTTTGAACCCCGAGCGTAAATCCATGCCCGATATTGACACGGACTTTTGCATTGAGAACCGCGACCGCCTGATTGAATACGTCACCCAACACTACGGCAGTGACCGGGTCGCCCAAATTATTACTTTCAACCGCATGACCTCCAAGGCGGTGCTCAAGGACGTGGCGCGGGTGCTGGAGGGCATCAGCCACCGGGAGGCCGACCAAATGGCCAAACAGATTCCTGTGTTTCGCGGCAAGCCCGCCCCGTTGCAGGAAATGATTAGCGAAAATACCCCTTCACCGGAATTCAAAGCTCGCTACGAGCAAGAAGAAAAAGTCCGCCACTGGGTGGACCTGGCCATGCGCATTGAGGGGGTAAACAAAACCTTTGGCGTCCATGCCGCCGGCGTGGTCATTGCCCCGGAACCGTTGGATGAACTGGTGCCCCTGCAACGCAACAATGACGGCGCCCTTATCACCCAGTACGCCATGGAGGATATCGAGTCCCTGGGCCTATTGAAGATGGATTTTCTGGGGCTGCGCAATTTGACCCTGATCCGGCAAGCGGTCGAACTCATTGAAAAAAATCATCAAGTGCGCCTTGACCTGGACCATTTGCCCCTGGATGACCCGAAAACCTATGCCCTGTTGGAGCGGGGGGAAGTGGAGGGCATTTTCCAGTTGGAATCGGCGGGGATGCGCCAGATTGTCCGGGATTTGAAACCTTCGAGCATTGAGGACATTTCCTCCATCTTGGCCCTGTATCGCCCCGGTCCCCTGGATGCGGGTTTGATTCCCAAATTCATTGACCGGAAACACGGCCGAGAAAAGATTGAGTATGCCCACCCCCTGCTGGAACCCATTCTGCGGGAGACCTATGGCCTCATCATCTACCAGGAACAGATCATGAAAATTGCCCAGGATATGGCCGGTTATTCACTAGGGCAAGCGGATTTGCTGCGGCGGGCCATGGGCAAGAAAAAACCGGAGGAAATGGAAAAACAACGGCAGGTGTTTTTAGAGGGGGCGGCCAAAAACGGCATCCCCAAAGATATCGCCGTGGCCCTGTTTGAACAAATGGTGCTGTTTGCCGAGTACTGCCTGACCTACGAAACGGAGGTGCTCACCGTGGAGTACGGCCCCGTGCCCATTGGTGAGATTGTCGAGCGCCGCCTACATTGCCACGTCTATAGCGTCAATGCCCAAGGGGAACTCTACACCCAACCCATTGCCCAGTGGCACGACCGGGGAGAGCAGGTGGTCTATGAGTACGAACTCGACGACGGGACGGTGATCCGCGCCACCCCCGACCATAAGTTCATGACCACCGACGGGCACATGCACACCCTCGATGAAATCTTCACCCAGGGACTGGAATTGCAAGCCCTGCCGGTGGTGACCCTGGCCCAAGTTTAGCTTTTTGCAACCTTTATGCAATATCTGGCCGGTCGAGGCTGGCGGGTAGTCATAAAAATAGCCAGAGCAGACCGCCCCGGCTGACCTGTGTATCCATCTGAGAGAGGAGAACTCGATAGTTACTTTAGCGTTTATTGAAAATTTTTGTCAAGAGTTGGGGATGGGGAACCGGGGTTGGGGTTTGGGCATCGGAGAAGGTGGACTACAATCGAGCCACAGGAGAACAAGCCATGAACAGGATGCAGCGGCTGGCGGTGACGGGTTTATTGAGTTTGGGGTTAATGGGCGGTCTGATGGTGCCGGTGGGGGTGCAGCCGGTGGCCCAGGCCCAGCAGGTGACGGACCCGAACCCGGAGCCGGATAGTCGGCAAGTGCCTCCGGATACGTCCATTTCTGGGGTATTTGCGGGGGGACCGGTGAACCCCAATTCGGTGCGGGTGTTTGTCAACGACCGGGATGTGACGGCCCAAAGTACCATTACCCGGACGTTTTTCAGTTATCGGCCCACCAGTCCCCTGCCGCCGGGGCGCAATACGGTGCGGGTGACCTATGCCGGGATGGATGGGGTGCCGCGCACGGTGCAGTGGTCGTTTCGGGTGCAGCGTCCCCAGGCGCAAGTGCAAATCCGGGATATTAACCATAACGCCGATAGCCAGCCCCTGGGACCGGGAAGTACGTTTTTGGTGACCATGAACGGTACACCCCGCGCCCAGGCCAGGTTTTGGCTGATTCGGGAAGGTCGAGCGCCGGAGGTGTTGAACGCCCAGGAGGTGTCGCCGGGGGTGTACGTGGCCACCAAAGCGGTGCAGGCCGGGGAGGTTTTCCGCCATGGCGTTGTAGTGGGTCGGCTTGAGCGGGACGGGCAGGTGGTCCATGCGGCAGCGGCCCAACCGGTGGAGTTTGTGGCGACGGCGACGACCACACCGGTGCCTCCCATCGGTAATCTCCCTACTCCTGGCAATCCTGGCGTCATCCCCCTGCAACCCCAATTTCTCAGTCACCGGGATGGGGACCAAATCCAGAGCCGGGGCTTTACTTTGGTGGGGCAGACGCGTCCCCGGGCGGTGGTGCGAGTCCGGGTGACATCCCAGGTGCCCCTGTTGGGGGGGGTGATTACCGTGGCGCCCCAGACCCTGGTCAATCAGGACGTGGTGGCGGATGCCAACGGGCGGTTTGAGGTGGCGGTGCCCTGGCGGGGGGTTGTGCCGGTGGGGGCGGAGTACCGGGTGCGGGCGGTGGCCCGTTGGGGCAATGAGACCAGTCCCCCCACCGAATTGGTGCTGGTGCAAGGGCGATGAATACCCTGGCGGGCCGGGATATTTTGAGCATGGCGGATTTGTCGGCGGCGGAAATCCACAGCCTGTTGGAACTGGCCCGCCTGTACAAGCAGGGTCAGCGGTTGGGGAATGCCCAGGGGCGGGTGCTGGGGTTGCTGTTTACCAAGGCGTCTACCCGGACCCGGGTGAGTTTTACGGTGGCGATGTTGCGCCTGGGGGGTCAGGTGATTGACCTGCAGCCGGGAGCGATGCAGATGGGCCGGGGGGAACCCATCCGGGATACGGCGCGGGTGTTGGACCGGTATTTGGATGTGCTGGCGATTCGCACCTATGCCCAAGCGGAGGTGGCTGCTTTTGCCGAGTGGGCGACGATGCCGGTCATCAATGCCCTGACGGACCGGGAGCATCCCTGCCAAGTGCTGGCGGATTTGCTGACCATGCAGGAATGTTTTGGGGGGCTGGCCGGGTTGAGGGTGGCCTATTTGGGGGATGGGAACAATGTCTGTCATTCGCTGCTGTTGGGTTGTGCGCTGATGGGGATGCATTTAACGGTGGCCACGCCCCCGGAACATCGGCCTGACCCGACCATCTGGCAGCAGGCGCAGGCTTTAGCGCAAGGGGGCGCCCGGTTGGTGCAAACCCAGGACCCGGAAGCGGCGGTGCAGCAAGCCCAAGTGCTCTACACCGATGTGTGGGCCAGCATGGGGCAGGAGACGGAAACGGCGGCCCGTATCCCCCGCTTTTGGCCCTATCAGGTCAACGAGCGGTTATTGGCGCTGGCGGACCCCGAGGCCATTGTGCTGCACTGTTTGCCGGCTCACCGGGGGGAAGAAATCACCGAGGGAGTTTTGGAGGGTGCCCAGTCGCGGGTGTGGGACCAGGCGGAAAACCGGCTCTATGCCCAGCAGGCACTCCTGGCCCAGGTTTTGGGACTCGTCTGACCGCTGACCCCTTGGCGTCTTAACCGTCTGTTAACCTGTTTACCAATCAGGCTTAATGTTGGCGCGCTAAAGTCGCAAGTGTGAACAGAGCATGTATAGTAGAAGCATGGGTTCACCAGCTTACTGATTGGTTGTTGAGGTGTGAGGTGGAGTGATGCGTGACACGTTGCTGAAGTTGTTTCAGGTGGCGCCGGCGGCCTTTGGGGTGGTAGCGGTATTTGGTGGCGTAGCTCGGGCGCAGGCGGTGCCGGGTACGAATCCCACGCTCCAGCGGGCCGAGCAGTACTATGTGGGGCCTTCGACGATTAACCAGGCGCAGGTGACGTCGGTTTCGGAGTTTGTGGATGTGAGTCCGACGGACTGGGCGTTTCAGGCGTTGCAGTCGTTGGTGGAGCGGTATGGGTGTATTGTGGGTTTGCCGACGCAGCCGCCGACCTATCAAGGGCGCCGGGCGACGACGCGGTTTGAGTTTGCGGCTGGTTTGAATGCTTGCTTGGACCGGATTAATGAGCTGATAGCGGCGTCGGTGGAGAATCTGGTGACCAAGGATGACCTGCTGGTGATCCAACGGTTGCAGGAGGAGTTTGCGGCGGAGTTGTCGGTGATTCGGGGCCGGGTGGATGCGATTGAGGCGCGGACGGCTCTGCTGGAGCAGCAGCAGTTTTCCACGGTGACCAAGCTGCGGGGGGAGGTCATCTTTGCGCCCTATGGGGTGGCGGATAGCCGGGTGGCCTACAACCGGATTGAAAACGAGTTGCTGCGGGGGGGGCGGAACTTTACTGGTTCGAATGCGGCAGGAGCGGCTCGGGGTGCAGTTGTGTCAGCTGGCGGGAACCCCATTATCCTTGGCCGGGGGGCGCGCACGGCTGACAGATTGGCCTTCGGTTACCGGGCGCGGTTGAACTTTGATACGAGCTTTAACGGTCGGGACCGGTTGCGGGTGCGGTTGCAAGTTGGTGATGTGGATAACTTACAAACCGCAACAGGTGCGAATGAGAGTCGCTTGAGTTTTGACATTGGTACTAATGGTAATTTCCAAGTTGACCACTTATCCTATGATTTCACCTTTGACCGGGACCGGGGTCGGGTGATGATTGCGGGGGCCAATGTGGAGTTCAATGATTATTTCGATACCTACAACCCGTTGGCTTCGGATGGAACTGGCTCGATTTCCCGTTTTGGTCGTTTCAATCCTCTGTTCTATCGGTCGGGTAGCAACACGGGTTCTGGTGCCTTTATCGGCTACCGGTTCAATCCCATCTTTCGCGTTGATGCTGGTTACTTGGCTGTCAATCCTGGTCGAGGTGCTTCTGCTGCTAACCCTGATTTGGGTCTGTTTGGCTCGAACTACACAGTGGGTGTTCTCTTGGGTGTGGAACCGGTCCGTGATTTTAAGTTCGGGATCGGTTACACCCATACCTACAATGAGGATCGGAACCGAGTAGGTGCTACAGCTTCGGGCATCAATCTGACTGGTGGTACGGGGACAGATTTTGCGGTTAACCCCTTTCTTCCGCCAGGGACACCGACTGGTTCGGGGGTATTGCTTGACCCCGGCCGCACGGCTGTCAATATGGATACCGTCAACCTGATGTTCCAGTGGCGGGCTTTGCCCCAGTTCACGCTGGCGGGTTGGTTTGGCTATGGCTGGGCGCGGGGTCAAGGTGACCGACGGGGAATTGTTCCTAGGCAGGGGACCCGACGGGCGCAAATCCTGACGGCAGCTCTGGCGTTTGCTTTCCCGGATACTTTTGGCCGTCGGGGTGATCTGGCTGGGTTGATTGTGGGGATTCCCCCTTATGTGGTGTCCAGTGACTGGTTTGGTAACCAAGCTCCTACTGGTTTTAACGTACCTGCTGGTATAGTTGCGCCAAATGCACCAGCTCGTCGGATTCGGTTGCGGGACCGGGATGTGCCGGTGCATGTGGAGGCCCTGTATCGGTTCCAGGTCAATAAGTACTTGACGGTAACGCCCGGTGCCTTTGTGGTGTTTAACCCCAACGGGGATAGCCGCAACGACCCCATCGTGGTCTATACCGTCCGGACGACTTTCACTTTCTAGTCTCCACCCTATAACCTGAGTCCAACAGGCGGCTGGCTACTAGATGGCTGGCCGCTTGGTTTAGGAATGCGGAAATTGCGGGACTCGGTGTTGTCGCTTCAATAGACAATGAGCGTTGGGCAGGTATAGACCAGCGGGTGGCCAATGAGGAGTTTGGGCGCTATCATCGCCGGTGTGATGGTGGCTTTCGTCAAAGACCTGTTTTCCCCAGACCAACCCTAAATCTATGCCGGACAGGACCATTACCGTTACCTTGGGCGAGCGGAGTTACCCAATTGCTATTGCCAGCGGTCTGTTGCATCGGACAGGCCAATGGCTGGCGCAAATGGGTCTAAAAGGTAAGGTGCTGGTTGTCTCTAACCCCACCGTTTTTCGTGCCTATGGGGGAGCTGTAATACAAGCTTTACAAACCGCCGGTTTTGACGCCCAATCCTGTCTTTTGCCGGCTGGTGAACGTTACAAGACCCTGCGAACGGTGGAACGGATTTACCAGCAGTGCGCCCAACACCGTCTGGAGCGGCAATCAACTCTTGTGGCCCTGGGGGGGGGGGTGATCGGGGATATGGCTGGTTTTGCGGCGGCAACTTGGTTGCGGGGGATCAACTTGGTGCAAATCCCCACCACCCTACTGGCGATGGTGGATGCGGCTATCGGCGGAAAAACGGGCGTCAATCACCCCATGGGTAAGAATTTAATCGGCGCTTTTTATCAGCCCAAAATGGTCATGGTTGATCCCCAAGTCCTGCAAACCTTGCCCCCTCGGGAATATCGCTCCGGTATGGCGGAAGTTATCAAGTACGGGGTGATCGGGGACCCCCAACTGTTTACCCTGCTGGAAGCACAACCACGCCTGTCCCACTACCGGTATCTAGCCCCGGAAACCCTCACGCAAATCCTCTATTTCTCCTGTCAAGCAAAAGCAACAATCGTCAGTCAAGATGAGCGGGAAAGCGGACTGCGGGCGCTCCTCAATTACGGTCATACCATTGGCCATGGGATTGAAACAGTGACCCACTACCGGCGTTATACCCATGGGGAAGCGGTGGCCCTGGGCATGATCGCCGCCGGTGATATGGCCGTGCAGTTGGGCTGGTGGTCGGAAACCGAATACATGCGCCAAAAAGAACTAATTGCCAAGGTGAAACTCCCCACCAAACTGGCGCCCGATGTTGACCTGGAGGCCATCCAAAACGCGCTGCATTGGGATAAGAAAGTCCAGGGGGGAAGGCTGCGATTTGTCTTGCCAAGAGCGATTGGCCGGGCAGAGATTACGCATCAAGTGCCCCCAGAGGTCCTTCGCCGGGCATTGCTGCGCCTACAAGGTCAATAACTCCGGCCACGCCAGCGTTGCGGGCGAGTGATGGTGGAAAGAAAAATGCGCCACACCGCCAAGGGATCGGCCAAAGGCGATAACCAGAAGGGCCAGCTTTGCCTGCTCCAACCGGCATAAACCGGACGAATCGCCCATAACATCGCCCAACGAATGAGGAGTAAACCAGCATTCAAGCCCACCAGTATCTGATGGATGGGATTAGGAGGGAAAAAAGGACTGGTCATCAGCACCACCAGAGGCAACCCTTGCACAGCCGTTAAAAACCAGAGATCGCCCCAGCGCTGTCCAGGCTCGGTTGCATCCTTCAAGTCCAGTGAACGTCCCCATTCACGCCAGGTTTCCTTGGCCCCTTCGTACATGCGCACCTGCAAAACCTTTGACCCATCAAAGAAGCCCACTTTGTAACCCCGCTGGGCTACCTGACGCACAAATGTCACATCATCACAGAAGGAACTTTTGGCAATTTCGTAGCCCCCCACTTGCTCTAATACATGCCGTTTAACTAGGCAACATTGCCCGTTGGCCATGAGGCGTTCTGGGTCGCTGATAGGCGCACCGGTGGCCCCAAACCGATAAATTAAGGTTATGAGTAAGGCCGGTTGCAGCCACCATTCGCCCGGATATTTAAGCAGAAATTGGGGCGATAGGGTAATCAGGTCATAGTTTCCGCGAAGGGCTAGCTCCAAAAGCGCAGGAACTAAACCGATTTGGGGACGGGTATCGGCATCCAAATTCAGTATCCAAGTGCTATGGGGAGAACTCTGTCGCCAGCCCCAATCCAAAGCCCAAGGACGTCCCACCCAACCCCTAGGTAAAGGCGGGTCGGTTAATAAACGCATACGGGGGTCATGGGCCTGTTGGGCAGCTACCAATTCCCGGGTGCCGTCTTGGGAATGACTGTCCACCACCAAAATCTCCCGCACACTGTAGCCCTGGCGTCTGACTCCCTCTAGGCATGGCCCTAAGCGTTGCGCTTCGTTGAGGGTCGGAATAATAACACTCACTTGGCCGAGATAGGCGGGAATTTCCGGCGCCGGTTGTAAAGGAGAAGAGCGCTGTAATCCGGTCAATAATCGCGCTAATAATAATGCCGTCGCCGGTAATTGCAACAGTAAAATGACTAAACCCATGAACCCTCAGCACCCCCTACACCGCTTGCCTATTTTAATAACTTTTACAACATTGATTGCCCCTGGATGCTAGACCGACCGTTTGTGGTTTTACTGCTAATAACTGGTGTGCCATCGTTCGAGCGACCGGTATTGGATGGCCTCTTGGATGTCCTCCCAATCTAAATAGGGGCTGGTGCTCTGTTTCAAGTCGGCAATCGTGCGCGCCACTTTTAACAGGCGGTCCATCCCCCGCGCCGATAAACCCAACCGGCGAATCACCTGTTCTAAACGACCTTGGTTGTCCGACGTTAGCTGACACCAGCGGCGGATATGGACCGGTTGCATCTGGGCGTTGCATTGCACGGATGAGCGTTCCCCAAATCGCTCCCGCGCCAACTGCCGCGCTTTTTCCACCCGCACCCGCACGGCGGCTGAGGCTTCTCCCGTCGGCTGCTGCACCATTTCCTCCGGCTTGAGGCGCCCCACCTGCACCTGCAAATCAATCCGGTCCAGCAACGGCCCCGACAGTTTACCCCAGTACTGCCGCCGTTGGTGCGGGCTACAGCTACAGGGCTGCACCGGGTCGCCGTAATAGCCGCAGGGACAGGGATTGGTAGAGGCAACTAACGTAAACCGGGCCGGAAAGGTCACCGTCTGGCGCGCTCGGGATACGGTCACTTTCCCGTCCTCCAGGGGTTGGCGCAAAAACTCCAGCACATCTCGCTTAAACTCCGTCAGCTCATCGCAGTAGAGGATGCCGTGATGGGCCAAGGACACTTCCCCGGGTTTAGGGATGCTGCCACCCCCAACGAGCGCCGGTCCGGAGGCCGAATGGTGGGGACTGCGAAACGGTCGTTGGTTGATCAGCGCCCCCCGTTCCGGCAACAACCCGGCCACTGAATAGATTTGGGTGACCTCCAGCGCCTCCTGCAAGGTCATGGTGGGGAGAATCCCGGGCAATCGTCGGGCCAACATGGTCTTGCCACTCCCCGGCGGCCCCACCAGCAGCAAGTTGTGCCCCCCCGCCGCCGCAATCTCCAAGGCCCGCCGCGCCAAATACTGCCCCTTCACATCCCGCAAATCTAAACAGGTTTGGTCGCCAGAGCGCTGGAGTTCCTGCATCGGGTCCACTCGCACGACCGGAAACGCCCCCGGCGATTGCAACAACTGCACTACCTGCCCCAAATGGTCACAGCCATACACCTGCAATTCCTGAATGAGCGCCGCTTCCCGGGCGTTGGCCGTGGGCACCACCAGACGCGTGATTCCCAACCTGGGCGCTGTCGCGGCGATGGGCAATACCCCCGCTACCCCCCGCAGCGACCCATCCAGGGATAATTCCCCAAGGAATAAGGTCGTATGGGTATCATCCACCTGGACTTGTCCTGAGGCCAGCAGGATGGCGATGGCCATGGGCAGGTCAAAGGCCGGGCCTTCCTTGCGCAGGTCCGCAGGCGTAAGGTTGACCACCACCTTGCGTTGGGGAACGGTAAAACCGGCATTTTTCAGGGCCACCCGCACCCGTTCCCGCGCCTCCTGCACCGCACTGTCCGGCAGTCCCACCACCACTAGCCCCGGCAGCCCCGGCGCAATGTCCACCTCCACCCCCACCCGAATTGCCTCAATACCCAGCAGCGCTGCGCTCCAAACCCGGGTATGCATCGGTCCTCTCCCGCCTATCACCTCCAGTGTAGTCCGGGCGCAGTACACTGAAAGAGCAAGGTGCAGGGGGGGCAACCGTGTCCCAATGGGATGCCATTGTCATCGGCGCCGGGATAGGGGGGTTGGTGGCAGCGACGCAACTGGCCCGCCGGGGTGCGCGTGTGCTGGTGCTGGAGAAATATCTCATTCCGGGAGGGAGCGCCGGTTATTTTGCCCGCAATGGCTACCACTTCGACGTGGGCGCCTCCATGATTTTCGGTTTCGGGGACCAGGGAACCACCAACCTGCTGACCCGGGCCTTGGCCGCCGTGGACCAACATCTGGAGACCATCCCCGACCCCGTCCAAGTCCACTACCATTTGCCGGGGGGACAACAGGTACGGGTGCACCGGGATTATGAGCAATTTCTGGCGGAACTGACGCGACTTTTTCCCCATGAAAAGCGGGGTATCCGTGGCTTCTATGACGAGTGCTGGCGCGTATTTGGCTATCTCAATACCATCGAACTGCTGTCTTTGGAAGAACCCCGCTATTTGCTGCGGGTTTTCTGGCAAAACCCTGGTGCCTGTTTGGGCTTGGCCCGCTATTTGCCCTGGAATGTAGGACCCATCGCCCGTAAATATATTCGCGACCCGGAGCTGCTGAAATTCATTGACCTGGAGTGCTACATCTGGTCGGTGGTGCCGGCGGACCAAACGCCCATGATTAATGCGGGGATGGTTTTTGCCGACCGGCATTACGGAGGCGTGCGCTATCCCAAGGGGGGCGTAGGCCAAATCGCCCAAAAACTAGCCGCCGGGCTAGAGCAATATGGGGGTGAAATTCGCTATAAAAGCCGGGTTAGCCGCATTCTGCTGGAGCGGGGCCAAGCGGTTGGGGTAAAACTGGCCAACGGTCAAATTTACCGGGCCAAACGCATCATTTCCAACGCCACCCGCTGGGATACTTTTGGTCATTTATTACCGGAAATTCCCCCCGCCGAGCAGCGTTGGCGCCGCCGTTATCAACCCTCCCCCAGTTTTTTGAGCCTGCATATGGGGGTGAAAGCCAGCGCCATTCCTGCTGACACCGACTGCCATCACGTGCTGCTCGACGACTGGAACGCTATGACCGACCCCTACCAAACCCTGTTTGTGTCCATTCCCACCCTCCTCGACCCGGATTTGGCTCCCCCCGGTTATCACATCCTCCATGCCTTTACCCCCTGCTGGCTGTCGGATTGGGAATACCTGTCACCCCGGGACTACGAACGCCAAAAGGAAACCAAGGCCGGCCAAGTGATTGAACGGTTGATGCGGTTGTTTCCTCGGCTGGATCAGGATTTGGACTATATGGAAGTGGGCACCCCCCGCACCCATCGCCGTTTTCTCGGACGGATGGATGGCACCTATGGCCCCATACCCCGGCGCGCCTTGCCCGGCCTGCTCCCCATGCCCCTCAACCGCACCACCATCCCCGGCCTTTATTGCGTCGGCGACAGCACCTTCCCCGGTCAGGGACTCAACGCCGTGGCCTTTTCCGGCTTTGCCTGCGCCCATCGGGTCGCCGCCGACCTGGGGCTTTTAAGAAATGTTGCAAAACTGTGAACTTTTCGTTAAGTTGTCAATAGGGATGTTTTGGGAGGGATGGTGATGAACAATCAAGAGCGGAATTTGTGGCGTTGGGGTTTTACCGCAGGAGCGGAGAACTGGAACGGGCGTTTGGCGATGCTGGGGTTTGTATCGGCCCTGATAGTGGAGGCCCTGAGTGGTCAAGGGGTGTTGCATTTCCTGGGCTTACTGTAATGGGGATTTTTGGACTGGGTAAAAAGCTGGTGCTGCCCCGGCCGGAGGAGGCGCTGCCCGGTCGTTCCACCCCGATGCCGGTGCCGGAAAAGCACTATGTGAACGGTCACCCCCTCCAGCCCCCCTATCCCCAGGGTATGGAGATGGCCATGTTCGGCATGGGGTGTTTTTGGGGGGCCGAGCGCAAATTTTGGCAGTTGCCGGGGGTGTATGTGACGGCGGTGGGCTACGCCGGGGGATATACGCCCAACCCCACCTACCAAGAGGTCTGCACGGGGCTGACGGGTCATAACGAGGTGGTGCGGGTGGTGTTTGACCCCCAACAAATCAGCTACGCCACCTTGCTCAAAACCTTTTGGGAGAACCACGACCCCACCCAGGGGATGCGCCAGGGCAATGATGTGGGCACCCAGTACCGCTCTGGGATCTATGTGTATGGGCCTGAGCAGCGGCGGTTGGCTGAGCAATCCCGTGACCTGTACCAGAAGGCCCTCAGCGCCGCTGGCTATGGCCCCATTACCACTGAAATCCTGGATGCGCCGGAGTTTTACTACGCCGAGGCCTACCACCAGCAGTATCTGGCCAAAAATCCCGGCGGCTACTGTGGGTTGGGCGGTACCGGTGTTCCTTTCCCCCTGGAAGAACTTGTCGCCTCCGACGCATAAGCTACAATAAAAGACTGTCGGCTCAGTAGCTCAGCGGTAGAGCAGGGGACTCATAAGCCCTTGGTCGTGTGTTCAAATCACACCTGAGCCATGTTCTGGGGTTTGGGCTGCCTCCCCGATTCTGGGGGTCGGCGGGTGTGGTTCGGCGCGACCCCGGCATCGGTCCAACCCTATTGAGCTACAGTTGCCGGCTTTGACGGAGCACCACCGCCCCAGGGACCTGGATACGCCGCTCCCCCTCGACCAGGGGTAGAACTAGGGTCAAGGGTTGGTTCAGGGGTAGCACTCCCACCAAAGGCCGCAAGTTGTATTGCCCCACGTTGGTAACGGTCTCGGCTTTGGAAAAGTCATCCGCCGCCTCCCAGGTGGAACCCCAGGCGCAAAGGGTCAGGATGGCGCAGGTGATAGCGCTCAGGAAACCCCAGCAGGCGCAGTTGCAGTTGTTGTCGCCGGGCAAACAGCACCACCTGCCAGGCCCAACCGGCGTCGTCTTCGAGGGTGTGTCGGGATGGCACCAGCACCTGGCCGGGTACCTCGTCAAAAGTGCGAATAAAGGCCTGCCCCGGCAACGCCCAACTCCACAGGACCATCAGCAACAGCCCCAACACCAGCCAACGTTTCACGAACCCGCTGGCTTCTGGGGAATCACCACTTCGTACATCCCCCGCAGGTCCCCCACCCGGAAGTCATAGGCTAGGTCCTGGGGGTAGTTGTTTTTCACAAAAGCCGGCCGCGCCTCCTTGGGGCCATGACAAGCCAAACAACTGGTCTGCACATCAATCCGCCGGAAGTAGTACACCGCTTGGTCATCCTGCTGCCAAAAAGCCTGCACATCCGGGTGCTCCTGGAATTCCGCCAGGGCTTGTTCTTCGCGGGTGTTTTGGGGTCGGTGGTTGGGGTTGCGGTACTTCAGGGCCACCTGGCGCACCTGCCACCCGTGGGTCTGGCCAATCTCCTTGGACCGCCTCCCCACCGGCGCGCACACCTGCTGAAACGTCTCCAGCGTTGGCTCCTGGGCGCGTCCCTCCAGCGTACTGGCCAAGCCCACCCGCATCTGGTCCAATTGCTCAATGGCAGTCACCGCCTCCCCCAGTTCCGTGGGGTTCACCATGGCCCACGCCGGCTGGAACCATCCCCCCAGCAGCCCCAGCAGCAGAGCCAACACCATCAGTCCTCGCATGAAGCACCCCCTTCCTGGGCCTTTTGGGATAAATGGGTTAATGACTCGATACACATCTGGAAACAACGGGGGTCGGCCAGGAAATAAAGGCGGTTGTTGCCCTCCTTGCGACAAGCCACTAGACCCCCTAGACGCAACACCTGCAGGTGCTTAGAGACATTAGCCTGGCTCAAACCGGTACGGGCGCTCAATTCCCCCACACTGACCTCCCCCCGTTGCCCAATCCACCAGAGCAATTGCAAACGACTCGGGTCCGCCAGCAACTTGAAGAGGTCCGCCAGGCGTTCCACATCCGGCATCGTCCCCGTTGGTGGGATACCTAGACCCATCGTGCCCCCCCTAGGAAGCTGCCGGTTGCTGCTGCGGAGCCACCGCCTGGGACAACTCCAGACCAAACAGGAGACGCAGCCCCCACTTTTCCATCGCCGGCATACCCACCCCCAACCGCATCTTAGCAAGAAAGTACTGCTCAAAGACCGCCTTGGCCCAGTTGACCCACACCCCCTGCACCGCATAGGCATAACGGCGTTGACCTGTTTGGGGGTCAGGTAGCACCGGCGCGGCCACATAGCCAATCCCCGTTTCCCCGTACTCGGCAAAACAGAGAGCCTCTAGCGTCGGCACCTGCATTGGTCCGGGGATGGCCCCCAGGGCAACGGCAATGTTGTGGGCTGCCACCACCGCCATGGCCTCCGTCATCTGACCACTTTTGGGCAGTCCAACGGGAACGGGTGTTTTGTCCGGCTGGTCCAGGTGCACCGCCACCCCCACGCCGTAGATATTCGGGTACCGGGGATGCTGGAGCGTGGGCAACACCGGTAAAAACCCCCGTTCATTGCCCAGGTCCGAAGTCCGCACAAAGTCCGCCCCCCGAAACGCCGGTAGGATCATGCTGTAGGCAAAGGGAAAACACCGTCCGTCGGCAAGCACCACCTGAATCGCCGCATGGGTCACCGTTTGGATGCCCCGCCGCCGCATCAGGCCTTCGGTCAACTCGCGGGCGTTTTTCACCCCTGACACCCCCAAGTGACCGATGTAGGGTTCCGGCGTGATGTAGGAATTTGCACCCGCTCCCGTAGGCCATGACGCCGCAACTCCCGCTCCGCCAACAAAACAAATTCGTAGACCGGTCCAAAAAACCTGCCCCCGGCGCTGCTGCCACCACCAGGTCCCCCGGTTGTTCTAAATACCGCTGCCAAGCTGCCCGCGCCGCCAGCCCATGATTGGCCATGCAGATGGAGTGGGCATGCACCCCTAACCCCGGCACCAGCTCCATGGCCAACCCCGGTCCACTGGCAATCACCAAATAGTCATAAGGTAGCTCCTGCGCCGCCGTGTACGCCCGCTGAGCTTCAGGGTCCACCCGCACCACCGCGCCTTCTACCCAACCAAACCATACGGGCTAAGTCCAACTGGATACGCTCCAACGGCGTCAACCCCAAAGCCACCTGCACCAACCCGGGAATAAACGCAAACTGGGGCGATGCTGACACCACCGTCACCCGATGCCGCCGCCCCAATAGATGTCGCAACTCATAGGCCGCCGGTAAGCCCCCTAGCCCGGCCCCAATCACCACAACCTCCGCCATCGCCCTCCTCCAACATACTTGACCTTATTAACTAAATAGTTATATATTCATTTTGGGTGATACTGTAGGAGGTGGTCGAGGGATGGTGGTCAGTCGCAGGAAAAGGCGCTATGGCAAGCCCAGTCAGTGGGGGATGGTGTGGTTATTTTTCCTGATTGCCGTTGGCGGGTTATTTCAGCCCCTGCTGGGGTACCTAATGCTGGCGATGATGTTGTTTATCCCGTTTGAGGCCTATTTCCACGGGCGGTACTGGTGTGGCAATTTGTGCCCGCGGGGGGCGTTTTTGGATATTTTCCTGGCGCGGGTCAGTCCCCGGCGTCCTTATCCTCGGCTTTTTCGCAGCAAGTTGTTGCGCTGGGGAATTTTTGTGCTGGTGATGAGTGGGTTTGTGGTGCGCCTGAGCTATGCCTGGGGTGATTGGCTGGCGGTCGGCGGGGTGTTTGTGAGTATGTGCGTGGTCACGTCCACCGTGGCTATTGCCCTGGGGTTGACCTATAACGAGCGGGCCTGGTGTGCCATTTGCCCGATGGGGACGCTGCAGGAGTCCATTGCCAAGTTGGGGCCAGCTACCCGCAAGCAGCGCCAACCCGCAAAATCCACTCAAGCTCTACCGGCAGCAGGGGAGGTGGAGGAGACATGACGGCTGAGCAGCTCCAGCGCCCCTTGCGTCTGCCGGCTATGGTCTGGACGTTTTTGAAGTTAGGGTCCCTTGGGTTTGGCGGGGGCATGGCCATGATTGCCCTAATGGAGATGGAGTTTGTCAAAAGGCGGCGTTTGATCGACATTGAGGAGTTTATCCACGGGGTGGCCCTGAGCCAAATCCTGGGGTCGTTCCCGGTGAATGCGGCCTTTTTCATCGGCTATCGGCTGCACCGGTGGCTGGGGGGGGTGCTTGCTGGCCTGGCGTTTCTGTTGCCGTCGCTTGCCGCAGTCATCCTGCTGTCTTGGCTCTATTTCACTTACCACCACATGCCGTTGTTGCAGGCGATGCTCGACAGCATGGCGCCAGTGGTGATGGGGATCCTTGTCACCATGGCCTGGGGGATGAAAAGGCGGCTGGTGCATTCGCCGTTGGTCTGGGCGCTGGTCCTATCCGGTTGCCTAGGCAGCGTCGCTCGGGTCAATCCCCTGGCGTTGCTGGGAGGGGGTGGTCTGCTGGGCTGGTGGCAAAGGATGAATACGTCCCATCGCCCCCGAAAACACCCCCAGCCGGGACCAACAGCGGTGGTGGTGGGTGTGCCCTTGGCAGCTCAACTGGTGCCCCACGGAGCTGTTGGGACGATGGTGACATCGGTGCCGTTGGTGACCCTAGGCTGGACGTTCCTCAAGGTGGGGCTGGCCTTTTTCGGTGGGGGGGTTGTGCTCATCCCGCTGCTGAAGCAACTGGTGGTGGACCGGCTCCACTGGCTGACCATGCAGGAGTTCATTGATGGGGTGGCCATCAGTCAACTCATGCCGGGGACGATTGCGGTGCTGGCCACCTTTGCCGGGTATCGCCTGGGGGGATTGCCGGGTGCCCTGGTGGCTACAGCCGGACTGTTTTTGCCGTCGCTGGTGCTGATGACGTTTCTTTCCCAGTTCTACAGCCAGTTCCGCCACCTGGAAAACGTCAAGCATTTCCTGGCGGGAGTCAACCCGGTGGTGGTGGGGATGGTGATGTCGGCGGCCATTTACCTGGCCCCCACGGTGTTTCCCCTGCAGGAACCGGGGCGATTGGTCCTGAACGTGGCCCTGTTTGCGCTGACGTTGGTGATGGTGGGGCGTGACAAGCGGCATCCGGCCCTGGTGCTGGGTATAGGGGCGCTCACGGGGGCAATTTACGGTGCCATCGCCGGCTGATCTGCTATGGTTTCCTTAATGGCGTTGGCAGGAAAACCGATGTGGCGGGTGATCCCAGGCGGGGTGACGGCTCCCCAGGGCTACCGGGCGGGGGCAGTGCGGGCGGGACTCAAACCATCGGGGGCGCTGGATTTGACGTTGATTTACTCGGAACGGCCGGCGGTGGTGGCGGGCGCTTTTACCATGTCCCAGGTGCGAGCAGCCTGCGTGCGCTACTGCCAAGCCCAACTCCAGACGGGACAGCCAGTGCGGGCGATTGTGTGTAACGCGGGTCAAGCCAATGCAGCGACGGGTCCCCAGGGCTGGGAGGACACCTGTCGGACGGCGGTGGCGGTAGCCCAAGCTCTCAGCATCACCCCCCAAGAAGTGCTGGTGGCATCCACCGGGGTCATCGGGCAGCGGATTCCTATGGAGAAACTGCTAGCGGCGATTCCAGGGCTGGTGGCGGCGACGACCCGGGAGGGGGGGGACCTGGCGGCTGCCGGCATTCTCACTACCGACTTGGTGCCCAAGACCATTGCCCTAGAGAGCACAGCCCTTTCGCCGCCTTTGCGGATCGGTGGCATGGCCAAAGGCTCGGGTATGATCCACCCCCAGATGGCCACGCTGCTGGCGTTTCTCACCTGTGATGCGCCGGTGACGGGGGATTTCTGGCGGCAGGTGCTGCGTGAGGCGGTGGCGGTGAGTTTTAATCAGATCACGGTGGACGGCGACACTAGCACCAATGACATGGTGTTGGCCCTGGCCAATGGGGCGGCAGGGGGAACACCCATCCACGCCGAACATCCGGCAGCGCCTACTCTGGCGGCCATGGTGACGGAAGCCTGTACGGCCCTGGCCAAGCAAGTGGCGCGGGATGGGGAAGGGGCCACCTGTCTGATCGAGGTGCGCGTGCAGGGTACGGCCACGGATGAACAGGCCCGCCGCATTGCCCGCACCATTGCCGGTTCGCTGTTGGTGAAGGCGGCGGTGTTTGGCCGGGACCCGAACTGGGGACGGATTGCTGCGGCGGCTGGCCGGGCCGGGGTGCCCTTTGACCCGGATGAGTTGGCTATTGACCTGGGGGACATTCCCCTAATGCGGGCAGGACAACCCCTGACTTTTGACCGCGCGGCTGCCTGTGCCTATCTCCAGAGCGACCCGGTGGTGATCTGGGTGCGGGTGGGAGGGGGACCGGGGCAGGGCTGCGCTTGGGGCTGTGACCTGAGCTATGACTACGTGCGCATTAACGCCGAATACACCACCTAACGCTCCACCAGGTTCCCCTGTTCCAGGGCCACCAGCAGCCCTTCGCAGGCATCCATCAGCAAATCCAACACCCGTTCAAAGCCTTCGGGACCGCCGTAGTAGGGGTCAGGGACTTCCCGGGCCTGGTAAACGCGGCAGAATTCGCACATCATGCGGACTTTGTCCCGGTAGCGCCGTTGCGGGTCCAGGGCCAGCACGTCCCAGTAGTTCTCCCGGTCCATGGTCAGGATCAGGTCAAAGCGCTCAAAATCCGCCGGTTCAAACTGCCGTGCCCGCCCCGTGAGTACAATGCCCCGCTTGCGCGCCGCCGCCTGCATCCGTTCGTCGGGGGGGCTGCCGGCATGATAGCCAATCGTGCCCGCCGAATCGCACACATAGCGGTCCTGGAGACCCCGCTGCCGTAGCAGGTGATTCATCACCCCTTCCGCCGCCGGGGAACGGCAGATATTGCCCATGCAGACAAACAGCAATTTCGTTGGGGTGGTGGTCATAGCCACTGCCAACGCCTGCACCCCCAATGTACCAAAAATCGGTTCCCGCCCGGCCCCCAAACCCGCTACACTGAGCATTGATTCACTGAATCTAAACGGAGATATGGCGGCAGACATATACATTGGCCAGCGGGTGCGGGTCTGTTGTTTGAAGGACCGGGTCGGCCCGGCAGTGAGCCAGAAACTGGGACAAGTGGGGGTGGTCACGGACCTGCGGGTTGTGGACGGCAAAAGCATTGGCCTGGTGGTGAAGTTCAATGACCAGAGCCAGACCTGGTTTTTTCCGGAAGAGCTAGAACCCGTGTATTCATGACCCGAATTCTCACCTGGCTGGGCCAAGCGGGGCGGCGGGCTAAGGTGGTGGCGACGGTGGCCCGGTGGTTTGCCCAACGCCAGCGCCGGGTTCTGCTGGTGACCCATGACCCCAATCCAGCCTTGGAGGGGGAATTGGGGCAACCCCTGCCGACAGAACCTCAGGAAATAAGCGCCGGTCTCTGGGGGGTGCGCCTACAGTCGGTTCGGTTGCTGGAGCAGTTCTGGGAGGAACTCAAGGCCCTGGAGGCCCGCTACATCCGGTCCCCCTTTTTCCGGGATGTCTATGGACAGGAGCTGGGGGTGTTGCCGGGGTTGGACGGCTTGTTGACCCTGAACGCCCTGCGGGGGTATTGGCAAAGTCAACAGTACGATGTGATTCTGTACGATGGGGCCAGCGACCGGGAAACCCTGCGCATGGTGGGCCTGCCTCATCTGGCGGATTGGTACTACCGGCGGTTTCAGGAGGTGCTGCTGGCGTCGGAATTAAGCCGCAATGTGGGACCGTTGCTGGGGCCACTGGTGAGCGCGGTGTTTACGGGGGGATGGGAGCAGTCATCCCTGGACCAGCCCCGGCAATGGTTAGAGGAGCTATTGCGCCAGGGGCAAGCGCTGGTGCAGGACCCCCATACCCTGACGGCCTATCTGGTGACCACGGATGACCCGGCCGATGTGGCTAATGCCCGCTGGTACTGGGGCAGTGCCCAACAGGTGGATGTACGGGTGCAGGGGGTGCTGGTCAGTCAAGGAGACGAGACAGGTCTAAGGGAACCCTTTGCTCCTTTGCCGGTGGGCACGCTGGCGCGGTTGCCGGATTTGGACCAAGTGGTGCCGGTGCCGCCGCCGCTGGAAATGGATGAAGCGGCTAAACAAATTCGGTTGTTTTTGCCGGGGTTTCCCAAGTCCCAGGTTAAACTAACCCAGTATGGGCCGGGGTTGACGGTGGAGGCGGGGGACCAGCGACGCAATATCACCCTACCGCCGGCCTGGCAGGGACGCCGTATCACTTCTGCCCGCTTTCAGGAGCCGTACCTGACGATTACGTTCTAGGGGGGGTGCGATGGGGGACGCAGCGCAACGGCCAGCCGATCACCCAGGCGAAAGCGAAGTGGTTGGGCCTCGGCAGCGGGTTTGGCGTTGTGCCCCCCGGCCCCAGAAATGGCAACCTTTGTCTGCATCGCTGACCTGGCCCCTATGGTTGCTGGGGTTGGGGACGCTGGTGCTGGCTTACTGGCTGGTGCTGCACAGTTTTTATTGGGTGGGGCAATTGGTCAGTCAGGTGCTGTTCACTACTCTGCGTTATTTCACCTGGGTGCGCCCACCGGTGGGCTTGACGCTGGGGCTGTTGGTGGGGTGTTTGACTGTTTCGCCCTGGGTATTGCGCTGGTTGTTGCCGCGGCTGGGACCGGGACGGGGGATGACCTTGGCAGAGTTGGGCGACCGTTGCCCCGAAACGGCTCGGTTAATTGAGCGCTCCTGCCGGGAACGCCGCTGGCCCTTGGTCCGTCTGTGGTGGTTGGACCAGCCGGTGCCGGTGCTGTGGAGTTTTGGCTGGTTGCCCCAGGCCTATTGGTTGGTGTTAAGTGAAGGGGCGGTGGCGGCGCTGACGGACCGGGAATTGCAGGCGCTGGTGGCCCAGGAACTCAGCCGGCGTAGTCTGATGCGGTTGCCCCTGGGACGGACAGCGGTGTTTCTGGGGCTGGGGTTGCTGTCGGGGCTGACGTTGCTGCTGCAAATTCCCTACCGGCTGTATTTGGGCTTGGCGCGGTTAGGGGAGTGGTGGCCTCGGGGGGCGTGGCTGACGGGAACCTTGTCCTGGCTGTTTTATGGGCTGTGGTGGTTTTGGCGCTGGGCGGGGTTGGGTTTGGCCCGGGTGCTGACGTTGTATGCCGACCGACAGGCGGTGCAGATGACGGCTGACCCCAATGCCCTGGCCCGGGGGATCTTGAAACTCCACGGGGCGACGGCGGGCGTGTTACAGGAAAAGGGGGGAATGCCCCATCTGTACCAGTTGTGGGAGTTGCTTTTGCCGGTGCATCCCCGCTGGGGGGTGTATCTGGGAACGATTCCGCCGGAGGTGCCCTGGGAGCAGGTGTTGCGTCCCCGCTGGCCCTGGCTGAATATCGATCTGGCTCAGGCGGATGTGACAGCGCGGTTGCAGTTTTTGATGCAGGTGGCGCGGCAATGGCGCATTCCCCCGGAGGTGGAGATTCCCGAACGGCAACCGTTGCCCTGGCGACAACAGGCGTTGCATCTGGCTCCCTGGTTGGGGTTGGCAGGTGGTTGGCTCACGGGAGTAGTCATCGGTTGGTTAATGGGGGTGTTTGTGGGGCAACCAGACCGTTGGGTGGCCATTGCCCTGGCTTGGTTGGGTTGGGGGTGTGGGATGCTGTTGCGCATCAATTTCCTATACCCGGACATTCCCCCCCGGACGCCGGAGACGGAACCGAATGTGGTGCAAGCAGTGACGGTCGGGGCCTATTCGCCCGCCTACGGGCAACCCCAAATCTGGCAGGGGCAACTGCTGGGGCGGCTCAGTTGGGACAATGCTTTGGGGCAGGACCTGTGGCTGGCCACCCCTGGGGGAACCCTGCCGTTGCATTACCAGCCATCCCCTAGTTACCTGGGGCATTTGTGGTTGGGCAGCCGCCATCCAGTGCGCTTCATCGGTAAAACGGTGGTGGTGCAGGGCTGGTTGCGCTGGGGAGCGACACCCTGGATTGAGGTCCACCAAATAACCACGCGCCAAGGGCAAAAGACCAAGGGGGGACATCCCGTGTGGGCTACGCTGGCGGCGTTTGTGGCCATCGCGATTGGGGTGTATATCCTGGGGTTTGTGGGGGTAAGCTGGCAAATGTGGACGCCGTCCCCGCAACCCATGCCGGACTTGGGTTCGTAATATTCAAGGGCAACTGCTCCTGGCGATGAATTCTCCCGCTCCCAGCGACCAGGCACTGCTCCAGGGCATTCAACGTGGTGAGTCCCGGGCGATGGCGCTCCTTTACGAACGCTACGGTAAGTTGGTGTATTCCCTGGCCTTGCGGCTGCTGCAACAGCCCCAGGAGGCAGAGGACCTGACCCAGGAGGTCTTCGCCAGCCTGTGGTGCAGGGGGAACTACGACGCCCGGCGGGGTTCTGTTCCAACCTACCTTACCACCCTCACCCGCTCCCGGGGCATTGACCGCCTGCGCATGCGCCAGTCCCGGATGCGCTGGGTGCAACGCTGGGGCATTTTAACCGCCGGGCTGACGGAACCCCCCTTGTGGGAGCACCTGAGCCTGCGGGAACGCCAGGAGCGGGTCCGCCGGGCCTTAGACCAACTGGCGCCGGAGCAGCGGCAGCTCTTGGAAATGGCCTACTACCAGGGACTCACCCAAGCGGAAATCGCCCAGCAACTTAACCTGCCCTTGGGGACCGTCAAAACCCGCACCCGCAGTATCCTGAGTAAACTGCGGCAACTTTTGTACGACCAAGTATTATGACGTCCATGGCCGACCCACACCCCGAGCACTTGACCGACCTGGTTCTGGAGGAATGCGACCCGGTTGAACTGCTGGCCTGGGAAGGCCGGTTACAGCAGGACCCCGCCCTGGCCCAGGAAGTCGCCGAGTTACAGGCGGTCTGGCACAGTTTAGCCTACGGGTGCGAGCCGGTGACGCCACCTCCCAGCTTGCGAGGGCGGATTTTGGCGACGGCCCCTGGGCGACCCCGGCGTTGGTTATGGGCGGCAGCCACTGCTGGTCTAGTGGGCATCATGGGGCTGGGGATGGCCAACTGGCAGCTTTGGCGGCAGTGGCGATTGGCCCAGCAGGAATTGCGCCTGCAACAGGTCGTGATGGCTGCGCTCCGGCATCAAGACACCCGCATGGCCATCCTAATCGGGGCGACCCCCATGCTCCGAGGGGCAACCGTTCGCGTCCTTACCCTCCAAAGACAAGTGTTGGTGGTATTCAACGATAAACTGCCCCCTCCCCCGCAAAACCATGTCTATGTCCTGTGGGCCATCACCAAAGACAATCGCCACTTCCCCTGCGGCCAATTTGTGCCCAATAAAAACGGCATCATTCACTGGACCAACCCCCGCTTTTTGCCCCACGACCCCCGGGTGAAAGCCCTGGTCATCACCTCCGAACCGGACATGGGGAATGTTCCCAGGGGTTTTCCGATGATGAGCAGTGGTAGTTTATGAGGTGAAGGGGTTGGGCCGGAAATCCCCACGGGCAAAATCCTTGGCGGCAATCCGGGGTTACGGCCCGGTTTAGCCCTGGACATCGGGTTATCTTTCAGCGCCAGTCCTCGGTAAAATCCCAGTCGTCCTCGTCGTCGGCAGGGGGGGGGGTTTTACGGGGGTATTCCACATAATCCGGTTCCAAGACGATCGGTTCCGGTTCCGGGGGCCGAGGCGGTTGACCTAACCACTTATCCAAGCCCCAAGCCGTTAGCCAGCCGGCCAAACTGGCTAAGCCGAAGGCCACCCCCAACGGCAGCGTGACCAACGGTTGGCCCAAAAACACCAGGGGCACCCAGGGCTGCCAATTTTGCACCACCAGCATCCCCCAGACGACAGCCAGGGTGAGCTGCACCCCCTTTAGGACCACCGTTGCCATGGCACGCAATCCATCCCCAACTGGTCCAGCGCCCGCGCCACCACAAAATCCACCAAATCCAGCACCGACTGCGGCTGATGATACCAGGCAGGGATGGCCGGAACAATGCGGGCGCCCGCTTCCGCTAAGGTGGTGAGATTGCGCAGGTGAATCAGACTAAAGGGGGTTTCCCGAGGCACCAGCACCAACGGCCGCCCCTCTTTCAAATGCACATCCGCCGCCCGCTCAATCAAATCACCGCTGAAACCCGCCGCCAATTTCGCCACCGTCCCCATACTACAGGGCATCACCACCATCCCCAGGGTGCGGTAGGAGCCGCTGGCGATCCCCGCCCCGATGTCCCGCCAGTGATGGCAAATCAATTTTCCGGCTGTAGGTACCCCCACCTGTTCCCGCCAAAAAGCCTCCTGCTGGGGCACCGCTGGCACCTTCACCCCCATTTCCTCACTCCAGACCCGGTAGGCCCCTTGAGATAGCACCAATTCCACCCCATAGCCCGCATAGAGCAGGTGTTTCAACGCCCGCAGGGCATAGATTTGTCCCGACGCCCCCGTTGCCGCCAGCACCACCGGCCAGGACTGCCCCGTCATGCTTGGGTAGCCCATTGTACCAGGGCGCGAATCTGGGCAGGGCCAAATCCCAAAACCTCCCCCAGGGCCAGCTGAGCCAACAACCGCACCGCCGTTTCCCGATCTGCCGGGTCCAGCCCCCGTACCCCCGCCCAAAACAACTCCAGGGGGTCCACCTGCCGCAACCAGGTCTGCACCCGCTGGATCACCCGACTATCCACCCCGAGGCCCAGGCCAATGAGCGGCTTGTGTAGCGACCCCATCTCCGCCGGCGCCACCTCATCGTCAATGGCCATCATCGCCGTTGCCAAAGCCACTAGGGCCTCCTGCCGATTCAGCACCAATGACGACGGCACCGGCTGGCGAAACCGCTCCCACACGTAACGCATGTAACTTCCCCTGGCCGCCCCGCCACCCCCATTCTAAACCAGCAGGTCCTGGAGCGCCGGATGCACCAACCGTCCCGCCCGGGTATTGACCCCCCGTCCCAAGGGCGTATCGGGCGCCAGGGCGTCATAGCCGTGTTCCGCCAGGGTCAGCAGATAGGGCAACAGACTCTGGTTCAGGGCCTGGGTAGCCGTCCAGGGCACCGCCCCCGGCATATTCGGCACCCCGTAGTGCAGCACCCCGTAGCGCGTGTACACTGGCTGGGTATGGGTCGTCGGTCGGGATGTTGCCACGCACCCCCCCTGGTCCACCGCCACATCCACAATCACACTCCCCGGGCGCATCTGCTGCACCAGCTCCTCCGAAACCAGCCTCGGCGTCCGTTTCCCCGGCACCAGCACCGCCCCAATCAGCAAATCCGCCGTGGGCACCATTTCCGCAATGTGGGTGCTGTTACTGTGCAAAAGCAGGACGCGAAACCCAAACAAATCCCCCAGGGCGTGCAACCGGTCCAGATTCCGTTCGATGATGGTCACCTGCGCCCCCAAACCTACCGCCATGCGGGCCGCCTCCGTCCCCACCACGCCCCCCCCTAGAATCACCACGTGGGCCGGTTTAACGCCTGGCACCCCCCCCAACAGCACCCCCCGTCCCCCAGCCGGACGTTGGAGAAAGTGACTACCGACCTGCACCGCCAACCGCCCGGCGATCACACTCATCGGGTGCAACAGGGGCAGGCGACCGTCCTCCAACTCCACCATCTCGTAGGCAATGGCCGTCGTTCCCGCCCGCAGCAAAGCCTTCACCAGCCCCGGTTGCGCCGCCAGATGCAGGTAAGTAAACAACAGCAAGTCCGGGCGCAGATAGTCGTACTCCACCGGCAATGGTTCCTTCACCTTGACCACCAACTCCTGGGCCCAGGCCGTCGCCGCATCCGGCACCAACAGCGCCCCCGCCTGCCGGTAGTCCTCATCGCTAAAGCCCGCCCCTTGGCCCGCCTGGGTTTCCACCACCACCGTATGGCCGTGGGCCACCAGCGTTGCCACACTTGCTGGACTCAACCCCACCCGGAACTCCTGGTCCTTGATTTCTTTAGGCACCCCGATGCGCATGGCGTAACCCCCTTACCGCCGTTCTGCCTGACCCAATAGCGCCTGTCCCGCCACCGTCACCAAAGCGATCACCGTCAGCAGCGACGCCCCCGCAAAGGCCGCCACCGTCTCGTACTCCATATACATCCGCTCGATGTGCAGCGTCAGGGTATTGGTCAAATTAATCACCTTGCCGGAGATCACCGCCGCCGCCCCATATTCTCCCAATCCCCGCGCCGTCGTCAGGATCACCCCGTACAGCAGCGCCCAGCGAATCTGGGGCAACGTCACCCGCCAGAAAATCTGCCACCCCCCGGCCCCCAAGGTCTGGGCTGCTTCCTCCTCCTCCCGACCCATACTCTCCAAAACCGGCAGCACCTCGCGCACCACAAACGGCAAGGTCACAAACAGGGTCGTCAGCACCAGCCCCGGCGGCGCAAAGACAATTGGCAGCCCCCAGGCCTCCACCCAATGGCCAAACACCCCCACCGTCGGGCTGTAGAGCAAAACAAACATCAAGCCCACGATCACCGGCGAAATGGCCAAGGGCGCATCCAACAAAGCCAAAATCAACCCCTTACCCGGCAGGGGATACCGCGCCAGCACCCAAGCCGCCACCAGGCCAAACACCGTATTCACCGGCACCGCAATGGCCACCACCAGCAGCGTCAACCCCAGGGCATGCAGGGCCTCCGGCGTCATCAACCCCCGCAGGTAAGCCGACCACCCCTCCCGCAACGCCTGATAAAACACATTGACCAGGGGCAGGGCCACCATCAACCCCAGATACAGCGTTGCCACCCCAATCAACCCCCACGCCACCCCACCTTTAGGACGCACCGGCTGACGCATAGTTTAAGCTCCCCCCGAAGCCGTCGTGGCCGGTATGCGCGTGCGGGGAATGCTGTAGGTCCAAAAATCCTGGGCCAGCACCGTGTTCGGGAAAATGGCCTGGGCCTCCGCCAGCAAATCCGCCAGTTGAATGGGATTGCCCGGGGCGTAACGGGGACTGAAATGGGTCAGGATCAACTGCTTCACCCCTGCCGCCAGAGCCACCTGGGCCGCCATCGTAGACGTAGAGTGCAACCGCTCAAAAGCCAGAGCCGCATCCAGATGGGAAAAGGTGGCCTCATGCACCAACACATCCGCCCCCTGGGCCAGCGCCACCGCCTCATCGCAATAAATCGTATCAGTGCAATAAACAAAGTGGCGACCTGGTTGGGGCGGCCCGCAGAACTCCCGGCCATCGAACACCCGCCCATCCGGGAGCGTCACCGTTTCTCCCCGCTTGAGTTGCCCATAGACCGGTCCCGGCGGAATCCCCAACTGCTGCGCCTTGGCCACATTGAACTCCCCCGGTCGGTCCCGCTCAGACACCCGATAGCCAAAAGCCGGCACCCGGTGCTTCAGGGGCGCGCAGGTCACCTGAAACTCCTCATCCTCATAGACCAACCCCGGCGCCACCGGATGGACCCGCACCGGAAACCCAAAGCGCATTTGGCTATAGCGCAAACAGGCCCGAATATACCCCTGCAACTCCGCCGGGCCATAGACATCCACCGCGTGGTTATCCCCCGACAGGCCGCAACTGGCCAGCAGCCCCATCAGCCCAAAAATATGGTCCCCGTGCATGTGGGTAATAAAAATCCGGCGGATTTGACTGATGCGCAAATCGCTGCGCAGGAACTGGTGCTGCGTCCCCTCGCCGCAATCAAACAGCCAGACCTCCGCCCGCTGGGGTAACTTCAAGGCCACACTGGAGACATTGCGGCTGCGGGTGGGCACCCCCGAACTCGTTCCCAGAAACGTGATCTCCACCTCGCCTTTGGCTATCCACTCCCTGATCAGTGTAGCGAACCCCAGCGCCCCCGCCATTTGACGACCCCGCCCCCACCCCCTAAAATGAGAAAGCAAGTTACGGAATGTAAATTTTGTAACTCTTGTGTGACATTAGGGCTTTTGGAAGACGGGGTGTGCTATGGGACGACGCTGGTACTGGGTTTGGGGTCTGTTGGCGGTGGTGTTTTTGAGCTGGGGTTTGGCAGCGGCGCCGGCCCTGGCCTATGACAATCCCGATTTGTTGCCTGACCATCCCACGCCCATCATTGACCTGAACCATTCCTTAACCGATTTGCAGCGGGAAGCCCTGGCCCAGGAGTTGGAGCAATTCGAGCGGGAGCATGGCTGGAAGTTGCGGGTGGTGACCCAGTATGACCGGACACCGGGGCGGGCCGTCAAGGAGTTTTGGGGGTTAGACGACCGGAGCGTGTTGCTGGTGGCCGACCCGCGCGGGGGCAATCTCTTGAGCTTCAATGTGGGGGATGCGGTCTATGCCAAAATGCCCCGGCTGTTTTGGATCGAATTACAGGCCCGTTTCGGGAATATGTTTTATGTGCGGGACCACGGGGAAGACCAGGCCATCCTCCAGTCCCTGCGGGTGATCGAAGCCTGTCTGGTCAAGGACGATGGTTGCCGGGTCGTACCTGGTTTACCCCGGGAGCAGTGGCTGTTGACCCTGATTACTTCTTTAGTGGGGGGCATCATTTGTGGGTTTGCCGCCCAACCACGCCGCCCCGGTCAGGTGATTGCTTGGCAGTGGGTACTCATTTTCTCGCCCCTGTGGGGGATGTTGTTTATCTCCTTTGGCATTGGACCGGTGGTGAGCCGCACCAGCGATTGGTTACCCGTGTTTCGCAACGTGGCCGGTTTTGCCATTGGCCTGTTGGTGGCCTACCTGAGTCCCATTTTTGGCGAGCCGTCTCCTTCTAAAACCTGACGGGCGTGCTGGCGGGCCAGGGTGACGTAATGCTGGGCGTGGGCGATTAACTCGGCTGCCTCCTCGGGGGTGACGTGACGGATGACCTTGGCCGGCACACCCACCGCCAGGGAGTAGTCGGGAACCGCTTGAGTGACCACCGCCCCGGCCCCCACAATGCACCCCTGGCCGATGCGCACCCCGTTGAGCACAATGGCCCCCATGCCAATCAGCGTGCCATTGCCGATTTCAGCGCTGTGGATGATGGCCCGATGGCCCACCGTCACCCATTCCCCCAACACCGTCGGTTGCCCCGGGTCCCCGTGCAGCACGCACCCATCCTGGATATTCGTCCCCCGACCCAAAATGATGGGGCTACAGTCGCCGCGCACCACCGCCTGATACCAGATATTCACATCCACCCCAATCCGGACATCGCCGATGACGGTGGCGTTGGGGGCAATAAAACTGGCCAGGTGGGTATCCGGCAGGGAACAATCGGCCTGGTCAAAGTCCTTCATGACTGGGCAGCCCGTCCCCGCAGCGCCAGCACCGGACGATGGGTGTCAATGTCCGTCTGGGTGATGACCGTTTCTTCCCCCGGCGCGCAGGGGTACACCCCAGAGGGCCGGCCTGCTTCCCCGCTCTCTGCTTCGTAGAACGTCACCGGGCCATCCTCGGGACACTCGCGGTAGGCCGAGTACAAGTCTTCCCACGTGATGTCCTCCCCGTCGCGCACCTCTCGGATTTCGGCTAGCAAACCCACCAGGGGGTCGGGTTGGGTTTCCACCTGTACCAGCCGTTCCCCTTCCCAACAAAAGTGATGCCATTCCAGGCCCATGGTTCACTCCGCCCATGTGGTTGCCACTATTATAGGGTCACAACAGCTTGGCCTTGGGTTATTATCAAAGGCGAAGCGTCCTTAGCCTAGCTATGCGGCGGCGGCAGTATTTGTATTTAACCTTGGCGACCGGTTTAGGGGCAATTGCCTGTCAGTCCCAGCCCGTTCCCCCACCCAAGACCGAACCCAGTCCTGGCTCACCCGTCTATCTCAATGGCGCCGGTGCCACCTTTCCCTCCTTCCTCTACCTGAAATGGTTTAGCGAGTACCAAAAAATCTATCCCGAAGTGCAGATTTCCTATCAACCCATCGGCAGTGCCGCAGGCATCCAACAATTTCTCACGGAAACGGTGGATTTTGCCGGCAGTGATGTGGCCATGACCGATGAGGAAGCCGCCCAGGTGAAACGGGGTGCCCTGTTTGTGCCGATGACCGCCGGGAGCGTGGCCGTGGTGTACAACGTGCCGGGGGTGCCCACCGGACTCAAACTGTCGCGTCAGGTTTTACCGGCCATTTTCCTAGGAAAAATCACCCGCTGGAACGATGCGGAAATCGCCGCCTTGAACCCGGAAATCACCCTGCCCGATTTACCCATTACCGTCGTTTATCGTTCCGACGGCAGTGGTACGACCGCCATCTTTACCCGGCATTTGAGCGCCATTGACCCCCTGTGGCGAAACCAGGTGGGCACTGGTTTGACAGTTAAATGGCCAGTGGGGACGGGAATCAAAGACAACGCCGGCATCAGCGCCCAAATCCAGCAAGGCGAAGGGGTGATTGGCTACGTGGAATACGCCTACGCCAAGCAGTTGCAACTGGCGACTGCCGCTTTAGAAAACAAGGCGGGTAAATACCTGCTGCCGACGCCCAATGCGGTGGAAAAAGGGGTGGCCGACGTGGTGCTCGACAAGCGTCTGCGGGGATTTGTAGATGACCCCAGCAGCCCCGAAGCCTATCCCATCGTCAGCTACTCCTGGCTGCTGATTTATCAGAAGTACGACGATAAAAAAAAGGGGGAAACCCTACGTAGGTTTATCCAGTGGGCCTTGGTGGAGGGGCAAAAGTTTGCCACAGAGTTGGGGTATGTGCCCCTGCCGGGTCCGGTGGTTACGCAGGCCCAAACCTTGATGCAAAATCACACCCTGGTTGCATGACCCTACGACTGCACATTGGCGGTAAACATCCCCACCCGGACTGGAAGATCGTGGATATTGAACCCCGGCCGGAGGTGGACTACGTGACGGATGCCGCTAACCTCAGCCTGTTTGCTGACCAATCGGTGGACATGGTCTATGCCAGTCATGTGCTGGAGCATTTCCATTACGGTTTGCAGGATGAGGTGCTGCGGGTGTTGCGGGAGTGGCATTGGGTCCTCAAACCGGGGGGCCAGCTCCTGATCAGCGTGCCGGATTTGCGGGTGCTGTGCTGGCTGTACTGCCATCCCAACCTGCTGCCGGAGGAGCGATTCCATTTGATGCGGATCATGTTTGGGGGCCAGGTGAACCAGTATGATGTGCATAAGGTGGGTTTTGACATCGATATTTTGGGGATGTATTTAGCCGAGGCGGGGTTCAGTCGCTACGAGCAGGTGAGTGAATTTCATCTATTCCCCGATTGCAGTTCCCTGCGGATTTTGGACACCTTGATCAGCCTGAATGTGATTGCCACCCGTTAGGCAGCGTCGCCAGAGAATCAGGGCATCGTCATCGGGGTTTTGGTAATAGCCGGGGCGGCGCCCAAGTACCTCAAATCCACAGGATTGATAGAGGTGCAGGGCAATGGTATTTTGGCTGCGCACCTCAAGGGTGGCGTGCATAACAGTTGGGGGCAAGGTCTGCAACAGATGGTTCAAGGTGGCCCGTCCCAAACCTTGACGCCGGTGCTCGGGATGTACCGCCAGCAAAACAATATGGGCTTCATCGAGGATGACCCAGGCGGCGGCCATACTTCGCAGTCCGTCGGGAGCGACATAACCCACAAATAAGGTGCCGAGTTTTTGCAATTCCTCGGCGTACTGGCGGGGCGACCACCATCCCCCCAAGGCCACTTGGTCGAGAGCCACCACCGCATCTAGGTCCTGTACTGTCAGATGACGCAATGGCATAGGATGTTGGTTTTGCCTTAAACCTAGCTGCAAACCGGCCTTGACTGGCTGGGAGCACCCCAGGACCGGGCAAACCCCGGGAGCCGGACGGTTGTTTGGACTACACACTCAGGCAGCCCTTTGCCTAACGTAGTAAGTATCCTATCCTGGTCATCAACCCCTTGTCTTCAAGCCCTGGCCTATGCCCCGTTTTCGACCGCCAACGACTGCTGCAGCCGATGGTCAACCGACATTGGTGATTGTGGAGTCACCCACCAAGGCGCGTACCATTCGGCAGTACTTACCGGACAACTACCGGGTGGAGGCCTCGATGGGCCATATCCGGGATTTGCCTCAGTCGGCCAGCGAAATCCCCCCGGAGTACAAGGGCCAGGACTGGGCCACCCTGGGCGTGAACATTCACAACAACTTTGAACCCCTGTACATCATTCCGCCAGATAAGAAAAAGGTGGTTAACCATCTCAAGGCTGCCCTCAAGGACGCCAAGGAATTAATCCTGGCCACCGACGAGGACCGGGAAGGGGAAAGCATCAGTTGGCATTTGACCCAGGTGCTCCAGCCCCAGGTGCCCACCAAACGGATGGTTTTCCATGAGATCACCCGCGAGGCCATCCAGGAGGCCCTGCAAAACTGTCGCCAGTTGGACGAAGGGTTGGTGCGGGCCCAGGAAACCCGCCGGATTCTCGACCGGTTGGTGGGGTACACCCTCTCCCCCCTGTTGTGGCAAAAGGTGGGGCCGGGGCTGTCAGCAGGGCGGGTGCAATCGGTGGCAGTGCGGCTATTGGTAGAACGGGAGCGCCAGCGCCGGGCCTTTCGCTCCGCCGTCTATTGGGATGTGAAAGCCCGCCTGATGGCCCATGGCCTACC
Organism: Gloeomargarita sp. SRBZ-1_bins_9; assembly: GCA_039794565.1. Classification (NCBI taxonomy): domain Bacteria; kingdom Bacillati; phylum Cyanobacteriota; class Cyanophyceae; order Gloeomargaritales; family Gloeomargaritaceae; genus Gloeomargarita; species Gloeomargarita sp. SRBZ-1_bins_9. The sequence goes on from JAUQVX010000002.1 coordinate 131,602, forward strand.
CTTTGAAGCTCGTCTGGTAACCCTCAACGGCGAAAAGCTGGCGACCGGCCAGGACTTTGACCCCAAAACCGGCCAGTTGTTGCCGGGGCGATCGGTGCGTTGGTTGTCAGAGGCCGAGGCCCAGGAACTGTGCCAGCGCTTATCAGGAGAAACCTGGCGGGTGCAGGCCGTTGATTCCCGGCAGGTCCAGCGCAAGCCCGCTCCCCCCTTTACCACCTCCACCCTACAGCAAGAGGCCAACCGGAAATTACGCCTTTCGGCCCAGGAGACCATGCGCATTGCCCAGAGCCTGTACGAGCAGGGCTACATTACCTATATGCGTACCGATTCCGTGCATTTATCCCAACAGGCCATCAACGCCGCCCGCGCCTGCGTGGAGCATATGTACGGCAAAGAATACCTCAGCCCCCAACCCCGGCAGTACGCCACCCAAAGCAAAGGCGCCCAGGAGGCCCATGAAGCCATCCGTCCGGCGGGCAGCACCTTTCGTACCCCCCAGGAGACCGGTCTCACCGGACGAGAACTAGCCCTGTACGAGTTGATCTGGAAACGCACCTTAGCCACCCAGATGGCGGAGGCCCAAATTACCCACCTGACGGTAATCATCCAGGCAGGGGATGCGGAATTTCGCACCACCGGCAAGCGCATTGATTTCCCCGGCTTTTTCCGCGCCTATGTGGAAGGTTCCGACGACCCCCAAGCCGCCTTAGAGGACCAGGAAATCCATCTGCCGCCCTTGGCCGTGGGGGACACGCCAACCTGTACCCAAGTGGAACCGGTGCGCCACGAAACCCAACCCCCCGACCGCTACACGGAGGCTTCCCTGGTGAAAACCCTGGAGAGTGAAGGAATTGGCCGACCTAGCACCTACGCCACCATCATCAGTACCATCCAGGACCGGGGCTATGTGCAAACCGAAGGCAACGCCCTGGTGCCCACCTTTACCGCCTTTGCCGTGACTGCTTTGCTAGAGCGTTACTTCCCCCACCTGGTGGACACGGGTTTCACGGCCCGGATGGAACAAACCCTGGACGAAATCGCTGCCGGTCACGTCAACTGGCTGCCCTACTTACAGGAGTTTTATCTGGGGGAGCAGGGGTTGGCCAACCAGGTGAAACAGCAGGCCGAAAGTATTAATCCGGCCACCGCCCGCACCCTGGAACTGGAGGGATTAGGCGACGCCAAAGTGCATTTGAGTACCCGCTACGGCCCCTACGTGGAAATCCCCCAAAACGGTCAAACCGTGACGGTTTCCCTGCCCAAGGACCTAACCCCTGGCGAGTTAACCCCGGCGGTTCTGGAGGAACTGCTGCGCCAGAAAACCGCAGGGCCCACCAAACTGGGTCTCCATCCTGAAACCGGCGAACCCATTTACGTTCTCATTGGCAGTTACGGCCCTTACGTCCAACTGGGAGACGTCAGCGAGACCAACAAAAAACCCAAGCGCGTGTCCCTCCCCAAGGGCATGACCCCGGAACAGGTCACCCTAGAAACGGCGGTGGGGTTACTGTCCTTGCCCCGCACCCTAGGTCCCCATCCCCAAGGAGGGGTGGTCAAAGCCGGTATAGGGCGCTTTGGCCCCTACATCGTCCACGACCGGGGCAAAGAGGGCCAAGAATTTCGCTCCCTCAAACCGGAGGATGACGTACTCACCATCACGCTAGAACGGGCTTTGGAATTGCTGGCCCAACCCAAGGCCGGCCGTGGCCGCAGCGCCCCCCTGCGCGACCTTGGTCCCCATCCCGACGACCACCAACCCGTGCAACTCTATCAAGGCCCCTACGGCTACTACGTCAAGCACGGCAAGGTGAACGTCGGTCTTCCCGAAGGGACCTCCCCCGACAGCCTGACGCTCGAGCAGGCCGTGCAACTGCTGGCGCAACGACAACCCACCACCCGCAAGCGTGCTACCACCCGCCGCAAAAAGACCTAGTTAGACTTAGTTCACTACCGGTTGTCGCGGAGGTTCGGGGCGCAGTTCGATCAAGGGGGCCTGGGGGTCGCTCAGGTCAATGGCGGCAATGCGGGGCAGGGGGACCTGGCGGGGCAAATGGCGCAAACGGTCCAAGGCCAGCAATTGGGCCGGCAACTGCTGTACATCGCTCCCTAACCGAACCCAACCCAACTCCGTTTGCAAACCCAAGTCCCCGGGCTGCTGCCAGTCAATGGCCGTGACCCGCACCGGACTGATGGTGATGGCACGGTACACCTGGGGCCACAGGGAGGTGTAGCCGGGATGCCAGCCCCGCACTTGCAGGGTGGGATAGCGCTGGAGACGGCGTAAAACTGGACCGTACTCCGGCCCCAGGCGATGCCCTTGTGCATCGAGAAAACCTTGGTTTTCGGGGGGACAGGGCGGAGGACAAACCAACACCGCTACCGGTTGGCGCTCCTGCACCCAGACCTCTACCCGCGTGGGAAAGGCCTGCCGCCGGACGCGCACCTGGGCCACCACCGGTTCTTGTTGCAAACGCTGGGTTAGTGCCGAGGGGGACACCTGCCACAGGGGCTGGGGGTAGTCAAACGGCAACCAATGTCGCACCTGCGCTTCGGTCAGCAACCCCTGGGTATGAATGACAATTTGCTCCGGTTGCACCACCCACCAACTGGGATGTTGCCCCAGCCAGAACAGGCCTGCTGTTGTTCCCAGGGTCGCCAGGGTTTGCCAGATCTCTAGCAAAAGTTGCCGTCGCTTTTGCCGCCGGATTTGCTGCCGCCGTTGGCGAAAGTCCATCCTGCCCCCAAAACGCCCTCTCCCCCTTAATCCTGACACGGGCGGCCGAGAACCACAACCCGACTACTACCCAGGCGTCAAAGTTTCTTAAAACTCTTTCTCATGTTTTTTTCGCCCAGATGGGTTAAGAATAGGGAGGGATACCTAAGGTGACGGATGCACAGGTGGCTAGCGGGCGCGTTGCGGGTGGAGCGGGTGACTGTTGCCATTCATGACCTGCCCCAGAGCCTAGCAGACGTGCGCGTGGTGCAACTTTCCGATTTCCACTTCGACGGTTTGCGCTTAAGTCCCGCTTTGCTACAGGCAGCTCTGGCAGCAACCCAGGCGGCCCAACCCGATTTGATTGTGCTCACCGGGGATTACATCACCGATGACCCCCAGCCGATTTGGGAACTGGCGGGGTATTTGGGGCAACTGCGAGCCACCTACGGCGTTTGTGCGGTGCTGGGCAACCACGACATCGAATGGCCCCAGGCGCGGACCATCGTCACCCAGGCCCTGACCAGTGCGGGGATTGAGGTGTTGTGGAACCAGGTGAGTTACCCCCTAGGGCCAGGTATGGCGGTGGTGGGTTTGGCCGATTTTTGGTCCAAAGAGTTCCGGCCAGCGCCCCTATTGCAGGCCTTACCCCCCCATTTGCCCCGACTGGTGCTCTCCCACAACCCGGATAGTGCGGACGTACTCCGGCGGTGGCGCGTGGACTTGCAACTTTCTGGCCATACCCACGGTGGGCAAATTGTCATCCCCGGTTGGGGACCCCTGCCGGCCTATACAGATGCCTGGAAACGCCGCTTGCCCCGCTGGTTGTGCCGTCGGATTCCGTCCCCCCTGTTCAACCAGAACTGGGACCGCACCATTGTGCACTGGGAATGGAGCCAGGGATTGCACCGCATTGGCCACAACCAACTCTACGTCAACCGGGGACTGGGCACCTATCTACCCGGCCGATTCGGTTGCCCACCTGAAGTGACTGTCATTACCCTGGTCCCCCACCCCCAACCCTACCCAGTCCATAACTGCCAAGCGGCGTTGGCGGGAATGACTTGACGGGCTTGGAGGGATTCGAACCCCCGACACCTTGATCCGTAGTCAAGTGCTCTGATCCACTGAGCTACAAGCCCTGGCACCGCAGACACCTATTATAGCAAGACCAACCCCCACCCCTTCACAATCTGTAACCTAATTAATGAACAAAATTCCCAATAACTGTGCTATCGTTAGCCGTAGGGTTGCTATTGAGAGTTAATCTCAATAACGGGTTATCCGACTGGGGGTAACCCGCTTTTCCCAAGTGCGTGGATTGAGGAGGTAAGGCGATGCAAACCTACGGAGAGACGGATGTGACCTATGGTTGGTGGGCGGGGAATGCCCGTTTTGCCAACTTGTCGGGGTTATTTATTGCCGCCCATGTGGCCCAAGCAGCGTTAATGACCTTTTGGGCGGGGGCGTTTACGTTATTTGAAATTTCTCGCTTTAATCCCGACCAACCGATGGGGGAACAGGGTCTGATTTTGCTGCCCCATTTGGCGACGTTGGGATGGGGTGTGGGGGAAGGTGGTCAGGTGGTGGATACCTATCCCTATTTCGTGGTGGGGGCGGTGCATCTGATCGCGTCGGCGGTTTTGGCAGCGGGTGCGTTGTTCCACACGTTCAAGGCGCCGGAGGATTTACAAACGGCCACGGGTTGGGCTAAGCGTTTTCATTTCGCCTGGGATGACCCCAAACAATTGGGCATCATTTTGGGGCATCATTTGTTGTTTTTGGGGGCGGGGGCGTTGTTGCTGGTGGCCAAGGCCTGTTGGTGGGGTGGTTTGTACGATGCATCCATCCATAGCGTCCGTTTGGTGACCCAACCAACGCTCAATCCCCTAGTGATTTACGGGTATCAAACCCACTTTGCCCAGTTGGACAATTTGGAGGATTTAGTGGGGGGGCATATTTATGTGGGGCTGATGCTCATTGGCGGCGGCATTTGGCATATTTTGGTTCCCCCCTTAAATTGGGCGCGGCGGGTGCTGTTGTTTTCCGGGGAAGCTCTGTTGTCCTATGCCCTGGGGGGGATTGCTCTGGCGGGGTTTGTGGCGGCCTATTTCTGTGCGGTGAACACCTTTGCCTACCCGCCGGAATTTTACGGCCCGCCCCTGGAGGTGAAGCTGGGTATCACGCCCTACTTTGCCGACACGGTAAAGCTTCCCTACGGTACGTACACGTCCCGGGCCTGGCTGGCCAATGCCCACTTTTTCCTAGCCTTTTTCTGCCTGCAAGGTCACCTGTGGCATGCTCTACGGGCGCTGGGGTTTGATTTCCGACGGGTGGAACGGGCTTTGAGTTCGTTGCAGATTTAGCACGCTGACGCTCCGACACGGCAAGGGGAGAGAGGAGAACTTTTTTTCTAATGTTGTGGAGGTGGGTTCATGGCCAAGGTTGGTTTGTTTTACGGTACGCAAACGGGCAATACCCAAAATGCCGCAAAGCAGATTCAAAAGGCGCTAGGGGGCCCCCAAGTCGTGGACGTGATTGACATCGCCAACGCGGATATTGAGGATTTCGCCCGATATGACTACATCATCATCGGCTGCCCAACCTGGAACATTGGTGAGTTGCAGAGCGATTGGCAGGGTTTTTATAACGAGCAATTGGGGTCCATTGATTTCAGTGGCAAAAAAGTGGCCTATTTTGGCTGTGGCGACCAGGTGGGCTATGCCGATAACTTTCAGGATGCCATGGGCATTTTGGAGGAGATGATTACGTCGTTGGGGGGGCAAACGGTGGGGTATTGGCCGACGGAGGGTTATACGTTTAATGGGTCGAAGGCGCTGCGGGGGGATCAGTTTGTGGGCCTGGCCCTGGATGAGGATAACCAGCCGGAGTTGACGACTAAACGGATTCAAGCCTGGGCTGCCCAGTTGCAGCGGGAATTTGGTCTGGATTGATCCCAGGGGAAGGGGGGGGCAAAAGTGTCTATAACTTCTCCCCCTATGGTTCAGGTACTGCAAAGGGTTGAGAAAAATGACTCGCAACTTATCTGCCTTCCCTTTTACCTATGATGTCCCTGCTATGCCCTTTAATCATTTGGTTGTTCTTAGTGGGCTTTTTTACGGCGGTTTGTTTGGCGTTGGTGGATGGGGTGGAGGTCCTGCAACGACTGCATCGGGTTCCCTGTGACCGCTGCTATTACTTTTCGGGGGACCATCGCCTGCAGTGTGCGGTCCACCCCGGTCGGGCCATGACTCCCCTGGCTGTGGATTGCCCGGACTTTATCGCCGCCAGGCCGCGCCGCTTCTGGTCGGGCAAGGACTAGTCTCCGCCGGGGACCGGGTTGGTGTAGGATCAAGGGGCAAACGCGAAGAGTCGGGCATGGCAGAGGTTTTGACGGTTGAGGGGATTCAAAAGTTGCTGCCCCATCGTTACCCGTTTTTGTTGGTGGACCGGATCGTGGAGTATGTGCCGGGGGAACGGGCGGTGGGCATCAAAAATGTGACGTTCAACGAGCCGTTTTTCCAGGGGCATTTTCCGGGCCGACCGCTGATGCCGGGGGTGCTGATCGTTGAGGCGATGGCCCAGGTGGGGGGGGTGATCGTGATGCAGTTGCCGGAGGCCCAGGGGCGTTTGTCGGTGTTTGCCGGGATGGATAAGGTGCGCTTTCGTCGCCAGGTGACGCCGGGGGATCAGTTGGTGATCGAGGCGCAGTTGGTGCGGGTGCGGCTGGGGCGGTTTGGGCAAATCCAAGGGCGGGCGAGGGTGGAGGGGGAACTGGTTGCCGAGGGGGATTTCCTGTTTTCCCTGGTGGATTGATGCCCGATTTGATTCTCTTTTGGCACCGGCGCGATTTACGCATCGAGGACAGTGTGGGGTTGTATCAGGCGCGCCAACGTACCCCCAAAGTGGTGGGTGTGTTCTGTTGGGACCCCCATATCTTGCGACGGGAGGATATAGCGCCGATACGGGTGTGTTACCTGCGGGAGTGTCTAGCGGATTTACAGCGCCAATACCAGCGGGTAGGCAGTGAATTGTTGATGCTGTGGGCGGACCCGGCGGAGGCGATTCCCCGGTTGGCCCAGGCGCTCCGAGCGGCGGCGGTGTATTGGCATGGGGATGTGGAACCCTATAGCCGTCAACGGGACCAGCGGGTGAGGCAAGCGCTCGACCAACAGGGCATCGCCCACCGCCAGTTCTGGGACCAGTTACTACATGCCCCTGAGGACATCCTGACCCAGGCCGGGCAGCCCTACACGGTCTTTACGCCCTTTTGGAAACGGTGGTCCCAGCAGGCGAAAGCCCAGCCCTATCCCCCTTTGCAGGACTGTGTGGGGCTAACGGAACCGGAGCGACAGGTGGCCCAGCAGGCGGGCGCCATTCCCCTACCAACACTCGAGCAGTTGGGGTTTTCCTGGTCCGGTGGGTTGGACTATCCCATCGGCACGGCGGGCGCCAAGGCCCTGTTGCAGGAATTCGGCCACTCGGCGATTTACAGCTATCACCAGCAGCGTAATTTTCCGGCTGTCAACGGCACGTCCCGGTTAAGTGCGGCCTTGAAGTTTGGGGTCATCGGCATTCGCACGGTTTGGCAATTTACCCAGGAATGTCTGGCGCATTTTCCGGGCAATGAATCGGTGGTCACCTGGCAGCAGGAGTTGGCCTGGCGGGAGTTTTATCAACACGGTCTGTATCATTTCCCCCATCTGGAAACCCACTGTCACCGGGCCAAATTTGACGCTTTTCCCTGGGAGAACAATGAACGCTATTTCCAAGCCTGGTGTGCGGGAGAAACGGGCTATCCCATCGTGGATGCGGCGATGCGTCAGTTGAACCAAACCGGTTGGATGCACAACCGTTGCCGGATGATTGTGGCCAGTTTTCTCACCAAGGATTTGCTGATTGATTGGCGCTGGGGGGAACGCTATTTCATGCAGAAGCTTATAGATGGGGATTTGAGTGCCAATAACGGGGGTTGGCAGTGGAGTGCGTCGGTGGGGATGGACCCGCGGCCTTTGCGCATGTTCAACCCCAATACCCAGGCGGCCAAATTTGACCCCGACGCGGAATACATCTATACCTGGGTGCCGGAGTTGCGTCGGGTGGAGGTGGCGCAGGTGTTGACCAACCAGATGACCCCTTTGGAGCGACGGGCACTGGGATATCCGCCGCCGATTGTGGACCACGCCAAGCAACAGCAACGGTTCAAACGCAAGTACCAGGCCCTAGCTGGAGCGGTATAATGGGGATTTACTGGGAGAGATGGCCGAGTGGTCGAAGGCGCAGCACTGGAAATGCTGTGTGGGGCAACTCACCGTGGGTTCGAATCCCACTCTCTCCGTTTTCAACCTGCACCGCCGTTGGATGGACACAACTGGACTCGAACCAGTGACCTCCACGATGTCAACGTGGCGCTCTAACCAACTGAGCTATGCGTCCCTGTAGTCTCCTATAGTACCATTGGCCTGAGACCTTGACCAGAGGCATGGGTGTTCGGGTTCGGCAGCACGTCAATCCCCTAAGTCGGCATTTTTGGGAACCAGTACCGCTTCCTGATTGGCAGTCAATTTATGCCCAACTCCACCAGCCGTTACACATTGATATTGGCTCAGCTAGGGGGGTGTTTTTGCTCAAAATGGCCCAGCAACAACCCCAGTGGAATTTTTTAGGCTTGGAAATTCGTCGCTCCCTGGTGGACTATGCCAATCAGCAAAAAACAGCCTATGGTTTAACCAACCTGCACTTTCTGTTTGCCCAAGTGAACGCGCATCTGCCAGCCATCCTGGAGAGTCTGCCGACAGGGGTTTTGCAGCGGGTGACGATTCAGTTTCCCGACCCTTGGTTCAAACGCAAACAACGCAAACGCCGCATCGTCAAACCGGAATTGGTGGCGGTCATTGCCCAGTATTTGCAACCAGGGGGTGAGGTGTTCCTACAGTCGGATGTGCAGGAGGTGGCCCTGGAAATGGTGGAGTTTTTTCGCCAGCAGCCGGCGTTTGTCCTGGTGGGGGAACACCTGCCGGACAATCCCCTGGGTATTCCCACGGAACGGGAACTGTCGGTGCTGCGGCGGGGATTGCCGGTGTATCGGTTTTTGTTCCAACGGCGATGACGGCTGTGGTAGGGATGGGGCTGGTGTCGGCCCTAGGACCGGATAAGTACCGTAGCTGGCAGCGTTTACTAGACGGTGATACCCCCATCCGGGTACGGCAACCCTTTGCCCACATTCCCCCGGCCCCGTTGGCTATGGTGGCCGATGCCCCGGCAGACCCCCGTCGGCTCTTGCTCATGGCACTAACGGAAGCCCTGCAGGATGCGGGGTGGACATTGCCCTTGCCGGATTGTGGGGTGGTGATTGCCTCCAGCCGGTGTGAGCAGGCGGTGTGGGAGCAATGGCTCGCAGGACAACGCCAGGACTTGGACCGCTGGCTGGACCACCTGCCTGGACGTTGGGCTGGTTGGGTGGCGGCTAAGGTGGGGGCCAAAAGTTGGGTGGCAGCACCAATGGCGGCCTGCGCTTCTGGCATCTGGGCGGTGGCAACGGCGATGGAATGGCTGCGCCGGGGGGATTGCTCACGGGTGATCGTAGGTGCGGTGGATGCGGCCATTACGCCCTTAACGCTGGCGGGATTCCGGCAAATGGGGGTGCTGGCGACGGAAGGCTGCTTTCCTTTTGACCAGAAACGCCAGGGCCTGGTGCTGGGGGAGGCGGCAGGGGTGTTGTTGCTGGCGGCTGAAGCTCTGCCCAAATACGGCTGGATTCGAGGCTGGGGATGCACCTGTGATGCCGATAGTCCGGTAGCCCCTAGTGCCGATACCGCTGCTGCCCAACAGGCCATCCAAACCTGTTTGGCCCTGGCCGGTCTTGCGCCAGCAAGCTGTGACGCTATTCACACCCACGGCACCGGCACGCCCCACAATGACCGGCGGGAGATGCAACTCATTCAGCAGCTTTTTCCTGAGTCTGTGGCGCTGCTGGCCACTAAAGGGGCAACGGGGCACACGTTGGGGGCGGCGGGCTTGGTCAATGTCATCTTCTCGCTGCTGGCGCTGCACACCCAGATGTTGCCCCCTTGTGTGGGGTTGACCCAGCCGGCGTTTCCGGGCCGGTTTGTCCGCCGCGCCCAACCGGCAACGTTCCAATTCATCCTGAATTTGAGTTTTGGGTTTGGGGGCCAGAATGGGGCGGTGTTGGTGGCTCGCGCCGGGGCGTAATCAGGCCGTAGTCGCTCCAGTAGCTGTGGCGGTTGCCAATAATGACGGTGCAGAACATGTCCACGGGTAATTGGGTGAAATGGGCCAGGTCTGACCGCCAAATTTGTTCGTCCGGGCGATAAGCCTGGCGTACGATAGCAACAGGCGTTTGAGGAGCGCGGTACTGCAAAAAAATGGCCTGGGCGGCTCCGAGTTGCCAGGTGCGTTTGGCCGAGCAGGGGTTGTAAATTACGGTTACAAAATCCCCCTGGGCGGCATGGGTCAGGCGCTGGGCAATCACCTCCCAGGGCACGTGTAAATCACTCAGACTAAGGGCGCAAAAATCCTGCATCAAGGGTGCTCCCACCCGGCTGGCTACAGCCTGTAGCGCCGAAATCCCCGGTACTATCTGCACCCGGTCCCGCAAGGGAGCATCAGGTTGGGCCTGCAACCACTCCAGCACCACCCCCGCCATGCCATAAATGCCGCAGTCGCCGGAGGAAACCACCGCCACCGTTAATCCCCAACTGGCCAGTTCAATGGCCCGTTGCGCCCGCTGGGTTTCTTGACCAATGGCGTACGGCTCCCAAATCTGCCCCGGTCGTCGTAAGGGGGCCAGCAATTCCAGGTACAGCCGGTAGCCGATCACCACATCCGCCTGGGTCAGGGCAGTGCGGGCCGCTGGGGTCAGTTGGCTCAAGTCGCCAGGCCCCATCCCCACCAAATACAAGTAGCCTTGACGGTCGGTCCACTCCCGGGGCGCTAAAGCTACGGCAACGGTGACATTGGGAAAGGTGTGCTTGGGCACCAACAGGGGACCTTGGGCCGCTTGGATGGCCGCCGCTTCCGCCACACTGGGGGTGCCGACGGCCTGGGCGACAACCGCCGATGGATGGGGGACCGGCGTTGCCCGCAATTGCTCCGCGCTGAAGGTACGTAGCGGCCACCTTTGGCTTTGCGCCAGGGCCACCAGCCCCTCTTCGTCCCTTTTGCGGTCAATCGTTGCAAGGCCGGCGACGGCTGCCAGGGCAAGTTGGTGCTGGACAAAAACCTGCTCAATGGCCTGGTAGATGACGGGGGCAGGGGTTCCCCGGGCGCAACCCACCCCCACCCACAACACTCGGGGATGCCAGACCCCATAGGTCACAGGGGGCTGTACCTGTCGGTGGGTGACCCAGAGCTGGGGATGGCGGGCGTTGGGGTGGTCGGTCCAAAGGACGGGTAGGTCCGGGGGGAGAGCCTGTCGCCATAGGGTCTGGCCGGCTTCCTGGATCACTTGCACCGGTTCACCCCGCAGGAACGCGCTGGCTAAGGCCGTCCAGTCTCCGGCTCCCCGACGCCATCCCCAGGGATGTCCCCAGGTATCCACCGCCGGTAGGTCCTGGGCGCTGGCGGCATCGGTGACAATAGCTTGGGCATCCAACCAGGCAGCAATGGCTCGACAGAGGACATCCCCCCGCCCCTGGTGGCCCCCACACACCGTAATGACGTACTGGCTGGATTCGGGGATACACAGCACCAGGGGGTCTTGGTGTTTGTCTCGCAGCAAAGGGGCAATCAGGCGCACCACCGCCCCCAGCGTCAACCCCAACACCAGTGTTCGGTGCCCATCCCAAAGTCGGCGCAGGTGTTCCCCCAGAGATGGGCCGTAAGCCAAGCCGCCGGTTGCCTGGGCCACAGACGGCGCACACCACACCGTTCCCCCAAAGTGCCGAGCGACATCGGTCAAGCGCCGGTAACTGGTCGGGGTTGTGGCGATCCAGGCCAGGGGGTGCCATTCGCTCCAGGGGTGGCTCATGGTGGTGAGGGCAGGGCCTCCTGTTGCTGCACCAGTTCGACCCCCCAGGACGTCCCCAGGCGGGTGGCACCGGCGCGCAGTAGAGCGTGGGCCTGCTCTAAGGTACGAATGCCCCCCGCTGCTTTGATCCCCACCCGTTGCTGGGTCAATTCCCGCAAAGCCGTCACCTGCTCCACCGTCACTCCACCAAACCAACCACTGCCCGTTTTCAGATACTGCACCCCCGCATCTAGACAAATCTCCACCGCCAGCTTTTGTTCGTCCGGGGTGAGCTGGCCCATTTCCACAATGGCTTTCACCGTTTGCCCGGTGTCTTGCACAATCTGGGCGATTTCTTCGTAAACGGCCTGGGTTTGGCCCCCTTTGAGCCAGCCCCAATGCAGCACCACGTCCAGTTCTTGGGCACCGTTGTCCACTGCCTCCATGGCCTCATAGAGCTTGACGGCGCTGGTGGTGGCCCCCAGGGGAAACCCAATCACGGCACAGACCCGGCACCGACGGTGAGGCAAACGTTCCACGCACTGGCGCACGGCGCTGGGATAGACACACACCACCGGAAACCCATACCGATCGGCAATGTCGCAGCCCTCGGCCACCTCCTGGGGGGTGATGCCTGGACGCAACAGGGCGTGTTCGATCACCGAGGCAATGTCCGGTAAATCGGTCAACGGCGGTTCTCCGGCCAACACGATACGATCATAAAGACAAAGTTCGGGACATGGCGATGGTGGATCAATTGATGCGGGCCACAGCGGCTGGGGGGGCCATCCGGGCCGTGGGGGTGATTACCACCCGGTTGGTGGGGGAAGCGCGACAACGGCACGGCTTGTCCTACGTGGCCACGGCGGCCTTGGGACGGACCATGAGCGCGGGATTGCTGCTGGCGTCGAGTATGAAACGGATGGCGGCCCGGGTCAACATTCGCTTCCGGGGGAACGGACCGCTGGGGACCGTGTTTGTGGATGCGGGGCGGGATGGCACGGTGCGGGGCTACGTGGACCAACCCCAGGTAGAACTGCCCCCCAATCCCCAAGGGAAATTGGATGTAGGCAGAGCGGTCGGTGCCGAGGGCTATCTTTACGTGCTGCGGGACAACGGCTACGGCTATCCCTATGCCAGTACGGTGGAGCTCGTCTCCGGGGAAGTGGGCGACGACATTGCCTACTACCTGACAACCTCGGAACAGACCCCCTCGGCCCTGGCGTTGGGAGTGTATCTAGAGGGGGGTCAAGTGCGCGCCGCCGGGGGATTACTCCTGCAAATCCTGCCCAAGGCGGCCCAGGAGGAAGGACTCATCGAGGTACTGGAATCCCGGGTGGCGGCCCTATCGGGATTTACGCCCCTGTTGTTAGCCGGACGCCAGTTGAGCGACATGTTCCAGGAATTGCTGGGGGACATGGACCTGGTGATTTTCCCCGAAGTCCAACTGGTACGCTTCCACTGCGGCTGTAACTTCGACCGGGTGCTGGGGGCGCTGAAAATGCTGGGCATCCAGGAACTCAAAAGCATGATCCACCAGGACGACGGTGCAGAAGTTACCTGCCATTTTTGCAGCTCCGTGTTCCACGCCCAGCGCAACCACCTGGAACAACTGGTGGAGGAACTGGAGCGGGAAGCCGCCGCCAAGCCACTGCGCTAGGGACAGTCCATTAAAAATCTCGCCGTTGCTGTACCGCCTGCATCAGACGCTCCTGCACCTCGGCGATCGACAAGGCCCCCAGGTCCCCACCGTGGCGGGTGCGGATACTCAGGGTGCTGCTTTGCTGCTCCTTGGCCCCCACGATGGCCATCACCGGAATTTTCGCCGTCTCCGCATTGCGGATGAGTTTCCCCAATCGTTCCCCCGACCTATCCACCTCCACCCGGAGGCCCAATTTCTGCCAGTCGGTGGCAAGGTTTTGGGCGTAGGCCACGTATTGTTCGGCCACCGGCAAAAACCGCAATTGCACCGGCGCCAACCACAGGGGAAAGTCACCGGCGTAGTGCTCGATGAGAATCCCAAAGAAACGTTCCAAGGAACCAAAAATGGCCCGGTGGATCATAATCGGTGTCTGGCGAGAACCATCCGCCGCCACATATTCCAAACCGAAACGCTGGGGCAAGTTGAAGTCTACCTGCACCGTTGAACATTGCCATAGCCGCCCGATGGCATCCCGAATTTTAATATCAATCTTCGGTCCGTAAAAGGCGCCCCCCCCCACATCCTCTTTGTAGGTCCAACCCTTGGTATCCAGGGCATTCCGCAGGGCCTTGGTCGCCAGTTCCCACACCTCATCGGACCCCACCGACTTCTCCGGGCGGGTGGATAAATTCACCTCATAATCCCGAAACCCAAAATCCGACAGGATTTGTTCGGTCAGGTTCAACACCCCCAGGATTTCCTCCGCCACCTGTTCCGGCAAACAGAAGATGTGGGCGTCGTCCTGGGTAAATCCCCGTACCCGCATAAGGCCATGCAAGGTTCCTGACCGTTCATAGCGATAGACCGTCCCCAACTCCGCATAGCGAATGGGCAACTCCCGATAGGAATGGAGATGGGTTTTATAGGTCAAAACATGAAAGGGACAATTCATGGGTTTGAGTTGATAGGCCTGGGCTTCGACGGGGATGGCCTCAAACATACTCTCCCGATAAAAATCCCAGTGCCCCGATGTTTTCCACAGGTCCAGGTGGGCCAAATGGGGTGTATAGAGCAGTTCATAACCAGCCCGCAGATGGGCGTCCCGCCAATAGTTTTCGATCAACAACCGCATCCGGGCACCCTTGGGATGCCAAAAGACCAACCCACCCCCCGCCTCCTCCTGGATGCTGAATAAATCCAACTCCTGCCCCAAGCGCCGATGGTCCCGCCGGAGGGCCTCCTGCTTGCGCTGTAAATAGGCCTGCAATTGCTCGGGCGTTTCCCAAGCCGTCCCATAGATGCGTTGGAGCATGGGGTTGCGTTCATCCCCTCGCCAGTAGGCCCCCGCCACGCTTTCCAGTTCGATGGCATCGGGATTGAGTTCCCCCACGTTATCCAAGTGTGGCCCAGCGCACAGGTCCCACCACTCGTCCCCCAGGTGATAAATCGTAATCGGTTCTTCCTTAATGTCAGCCAAAATTTCCAGTTTGTAGGGTTCATTTAAGGCCTGAATGCGGCGCAGGGCTTCCTCCCGGGTGACCTCCTCGCGAATAACCGGCAGTTTCTTCTTAATGATTTTCACCATCTCTTTTTTGATGGCCTTGAGGTCCTTTTCGGTAAAGGGTTCCGGGTGGTCGAAATCGTAATAAAAGCCATCTTCAATCCAGGGACCAATCGTCACTTTGGCCTTGGGAAATAGCCGTTGCACCGCCATGGCCATGACGTGGGAGGCCGTGTGGCGAATGCGTTTGAGCCGCTCCGATTCGCTCGTTTTGGGCAAATGAATAGGGTCCATGGTCCTATGATAACGCAGGGGCGGGGTGGCACAGGGCGGCCAGGCGCTGGCTGTCGAGCAAAAACACCGTTAGCGGTTCCTCAGACCGGCGGATCACATGGCTGGCCAGGCCCAAGGTATCGGCTTGCCGGTAAGTCGGGGGCAGCGGTTGTATTTCTGGTGGCGCCACCTCCATCAGGGCGGGGATGCCACTACAGGGAACGCCGTAGAGTTCACCGCCGCTGCGGACGACCGTGAGATGGGTAGGGGGACTGGCATTGGGTTGACCGAATAAATACTGGTGCAGGTCAAGGACGATGACTTCCTGCTGCTCAAAATGGGCAAGGCCGATGGGGCGCTGGCCGCTGCTGTAAACAGTGGGGTAGGGAATCACTTTTTGCACCTGGGTCAAGGGCCACCCCACCTGGAGGGAACCCACGGGAAAATACAAAACCTTCATGGCCTGATCCCTTGGGCTGGTTGTTCGTTGTCTATCCCTATTATGGAACTAAAAAAAACCAGCATTGGGTTGCTATTTGCAAAGCCAACGGGAAGACTAATCTTGGCGCGGTTGCCCGGCACTCCCCCCTGAGGAGGCCAAGGTCTGGCTGAGTTCTTGCAGTTTTTGCTCGTATTCTGCTTGGGTGATTTCCCCCCTTTGCAATTGCTGGTTGAGTTGTTGAATCCGGTCAGCATGGGCCTGCTGTTGGGCTTGGATCAAGGCGCGGTTTTTTTGATATTCCTGTTCCCCTTCCCGGCGGGCTTGTCTGAAGGCTTCCTGCAGGGTTTGCCGGTCCAATTTACCCCCCGAGGCGTAGTACTGGTTGGCCACTTTGCCGATGGCCCAGGTGGACGCATAGGAAAGGGATGCACCGACCACACTGCCCCAGCCGGGCACCAGCTTGGCCGCATTGCTCACCGCAATCCGAAACAGGGAAATGCCCACCCCCCCCACCATGCCATCCCGCAGTAACTCCGCTTCCCGCCGCTGCACCTGGTAACCCCAGTACTGCCCAATCTCTTCGATCATTTTCAACTGAAAGGTCAACACGGCAATGTCCGTGACCAACGCCAACCCCGGCACAGGAAAGGCCCCCAGCACGGCGGTAAAAATCGCGTAGTTTCGGATGATTTGGTCAATGCGCCGTTCCCGTTCCACCGGGTCCCTAATAGGGGCAATGGGGGTCGGTAGCAAGGTGCTGCGGGTATCCTCCAACAGACGCTGAATAAAATCCGCCTGCTCCTGGGGGATGCGAAAGGCCTGTTTGATCCGGGCCAGGACCTCCCGCTCCTCCACCGAGCGATTCCGGTCGGCGCAGGCCATGGCCAAGGCAGCCGCATAGACCTGTTCCCGGGCGGCGGGGGAGGTAATTTGCGCCAGCTCGGCCTCCAGGTCAATGTCCTGACGCACCAAATCCAGCAGGGATACGTCAGGGGGTAGGTCTAAATTCCGGCAGGTCTCTAGCAGGATTTCTTCTTCCTCGGCCCGGAAAATACCATCCGCCCGCGCCATGAAAATCAAGACCTTAATGCAAGCCAAGGCTTCCTGGGGCGACAAATTGGACATCAACCGACCTACTACAGCCTTGCCTCCATTCTAGGGGTGGATCCGGTTCGGGCGACACTTTCTTTACAATTAGATTAAATTTGCGGTCTGGGTGGAAGCTGTGGAAACAACTGCCCCTGCGTTGCCCTTGCCCTATACCCTGAACCCGGATTACCGTCTGGCTGCGAGTTTGGCAGTGGTAGGTTTGGTGGTAACGCCCTGGTCCTGGCCGGTCGGGGTTGGCTGTACGGCTCTGGCGGCCTTTCTGGCTTGGCAAACCGCTACCCTGCGCTGGACGTTTACGGCAACGGCGGTGGTTCTCACCCGCAACGGGCAGCCGATCCGCACGTTTCCCTATGCCGAATGGCAGGATTGGTACCTGTTCTGGCCGAGGTTACCGGTGGTGCTGTTTTTCCGGGAGGTGCGGAGCATTCACTTTGTGCCGGTCCTGTTTGACCCCGTGGCCTTGACCCAATATCTCAACCGTTACTGTCCCTCTAGGGGAGCGCATTGATGGAAACTCCAGAGACGGCGGCGTTGGCAGCCCAAATCGAACAACTGCGGGCGGACATTGCCCAACTGCAAGCGGAGAAGGCCCGGTGGCAAGCGGAAGTGCAGCAGGCCCAGGCCCAGTTTCAGCAACTGTTGCCCCAGGTGCTGCGGGAATTGGAGGAACGGCGTCAGAAATTGCAATTGAGTATTGAACAACTGGAACGCCGCCAGGAACGCATCCAGAAGGAAATGCGCTCGACCTTTGCCGGCAGCTCCCAGGAGATTGCGGTGCGGGTGCAGGGCTTCAAGGATTATTTGCGGGGGGCGCTCCAGGAACTGGTAGCCAGCGTGGAGGAATTGCCCCTGGTGCCCCCATCGCCGGCCCCGGACACTGAACCACCGCCTCCGGCCCGGAAAAAACCAATGCCTTTGCAAATCGCCGCCCAAACCTACGCGGACCAGGTGGAGGTGATTGAGGAGTGCCTGGAGCAGTACCGCACCCGACCGGATTACTACGGCCCGGCTTGGCAGTTACGGCGCACTTTTGAACCGGTGCACGAAGAACGGGTGCGACGCTGGTTTCTGGAACAGGGGGGCCGGGGGGCGCTCCGCAGTATGGGTAGTCGCCTGCAAAATATCCTGGTGACCTCGGCGATTATCTCCATCCTGCGCCAGCTCTACGATACGGATTTGCGGGTGTTGGTGCTCACCAGCGGCCCGGAACGCCTGGGGGAATGGCGACGGGGGTTACAGGACTGTTTGGGGGTCAGCCGGTCAGATTTCGGGGCCGAGGGGGGCATTTTGCTGTTTGAAGCCCCGGAACCCCTGGCCCACAAGGCGGACCGCTTTGAGCGGGATGACCTGGTGCCCTTTATTGTGATGGATGAAGGAGACGGGACGGTGCCGGTGGTGTTGCTGCAATTTCCCCTCTGGCTGACTTTTGCCCCCGACCCGAAGAAGGTGCGCCAACGGCAATTGGAAACGGACGAATTCGATTTCAAACTCTTCTAGGTCGGTTCCAGTTGTCCCTGGGAGAGCTGGAAATAGGCGGCGGCGGCCTGGCAATCCTGCTGGATTTGGGCTTGCAAGGCGGTGATACTGGGGAATTTCTGCTCAGGACGCAAAAAGTGGCGCAACTGCACCTGCAACTCCTGGCCGTACAAATCCCCGCGCCAGCGCAACAGATGGACCTCCGCCGTCAGGGTTTGCCCGTCTACGGTAGGCCGGTAGCCTAGGTTCATCACTCCTGGTTTGGGCTGGGGCCAACCCGCCGCCTGCACCTCCACACAATAGACCCCCTGGCGCGGCAAAAATTTGCGGGCGGGCAGTTGCAAATTGGCGGTGGGAAATCCCATTTCCTTTCCCATAGACCGTCCGGGCACCACTTGGCCAATCAAGGTATAGGGCCGTCCCAGTAGGCGTTCGACTGCCGCCACCTGGCCCTGCAACAACAGTTCTCGGATACGGGAGCTGCTGATGCGTTCCCCGTCTAACTGCTGCTCCGGGACGATGGTCACCCCAATACCCAAGGATTCCCCCAATCGCTGAAGCAACTGGGCATTGCCCCGCCGTCCCTGGCCAAAGCAGAAGTCCGCCCCTATGCTCACCTGACGCGCCTGCAACTGCCGGTGGAGAACCTCGAGGACAAAGGCTTCCGGTGTCATCTGGGCCAACTCCCGGTCAAAGGTCAACAGCACCAGTTGTCGGACACCCCAACTCTCCAGGATGGCCCGTTTCTCCGGCAAGGGCGTCAAGAGGGCGCGGGGCTGGCCGCTGAAATACTCCACCGGATGGGGTTGGAACGTGACCACCGTCGGCCACAGGTCGGGATGGGATAAAATCGGCGCAATGACTACACGATGACCCCGGTGCAGGCCATCAAAATTCCCCAGGGCAACGGCCGTTGGGGTCAGGACTTGGTCAGGGGTCGCCGGTATCCACACACTTTACATTTTGACATAATTCGCCCCCGCAAATGCTCGTCCCCTGCCTATGCTGGTAAGTAAACGGTTGTTGGGAGGATTGGGCAATGGCCGGTGTACAGTCGTGGGTGCCCCTGGTGGCGCGGGTATTTTTATCGGCGGTGTTTATTCGCGCCGGCATCACCAAAATTCTCAACCCGGAGGGCACCCAAGCCTACATGGCCAAGTTTGGCGTGCCAGGGTGGTTGTTGATCCCCACGATTATCGTGTTGCTGGCGGGGGGATTATCGGTGCTCCTAGGATACAAGGCCCGCTGGGGAGCGGCGTTGCTGATCGGTTTTCTCATTCCTGCTACCCTCATCTTCCACACCGATTTCAGTCAGAATATCGAGGTGATCCAATTTTTTAAGAATCTGGCGCTGATGGGGGGTCTGCTGCTGGTGGTGAGCTACGGCGCTGGCCCCTTGAGTGTGGACCACCCGCAACCCTAGAGACCGATCAGGGCCTCCACAAATTCGTAGCTGGAAAAGGGCCGCAAATCCGTTAACCCCTCGCCGGCGCCAATAAAGCGAATCGGCAACCCCAATTCCTGGGCAATGGCTAGGGCGATTCCCCCCCGGGCGGTACTGTCCAGTTTGGTGATGATGACCCCTGTTAGGCGCACCGCTTCGGTAAAGACCTGGGCCTGGCGCAGCCCGTTTTGCCCGAGGGTGGCATCGAGCACCAGCAGGGATTCGACATGGGCCTCGGGGGCTTTTTTGTCGATCACCCGCCGGATTTTGGCCAGTTCCGCCATCAGGTTTTGTTTGTTTTGCAAACGACCGGCGGTATCCACCAGCAGGAGTTCCACCCCCCGAGCTTGGGCTGCTCCAATGGCATCGAAGACCACCGCTGCCGGGTCCGCGTTGGGGGTAGGGTTGCTGATGACGTCAACGCCGGCCCGTTCGCCCCAGATTTGCAGTTGTTCCACGGCTGCCGCCCGAAACGTGTCCGCCGCCGCAATCAGGCAACGATAACCGGATTTCTGGGCCAGGTGCGCCAGTTTGCCGATGGTGGTGGTTTTACCAACGCCGTTGACCCCGGTGATCAACCAGATATTTAACCGGCCCCGCGCTGGCGTCAAGTTGGGGGCATAACCCCGTCGGTAGGGTTGTTCTAGCACCTCCCGCAACAGGCTGGCCATCAGCTTCAGGGCCATTTCCGGGGGGAGGGCCTCCTGGCGCAGGCGGTTTTGGATTTGTTGGATGACCCAATCGGTAACCGTCACCCCCACATCGGCTTGCAGCAGTAAGGTTTCCAGTTCGCCAACCGCCCGTTCATCCAGGGGTCCTTGCCCCACGATGGCCTTGAGCTGGTTGAGGATTTGGCGGCGAGTTTTGGCCAGGCCCCGGCGCAGTTTTTGTAACCAGTTGATTTCTTCGACGGTGACCTCTTCAGGTCGTCGCCCCTGGGCCGCCAGGACTTCGGCAGACCACAAAAAGCCTTCGTCTAGCTGCGGTAGGGGTTCGGCGGCAGGCGTCGTAGGGGCAGGTTCCGTTGATGACGACGGGGCGGCTAAGGATTCCTTGAGGGCGGCCAACCGGCTTTGGCGTAACGCCGCTGCTCGGGCCAGGAAGGAGGTGGGGGATGCTAAAGTTTCCGGTTCAGGTTCGGGTTCGGGGGAAACCTCGGGTGCGGCTGCCCCTTGCTGCTGTTGCCGGATATGTTCATAGGCCCGTTTAGCCCATTCCACATAATCTATCGCCGGGGTTGTCCCATCGGTGGGGGTTGGGTTCCGCTCGAACCAATTGAACGTCATGGGCAGTCATCCGTGAACCTGTGCATCCAGTATAGTGACATCTCCTATCAACCCAGGGAGGCCCGATCATAAAAAAGTTAAATGATTCCGTGATTCTGCCAGCGGCCTTTGACCATTTTTTTACGATAAAAGCAAGGGAAGCAAGGGGCGAAGCCATGCAAGGGCAACTGGAAGCGCAATTGCAACAGTTAAGTCGCAAGGTGGAGGACTTGGAACGGTTGATCGAACGCCTCCGGTTGGAGCTTTTGCAGTCGTTGGATTTGATGCAACAGGGTTTATCACCCCACCCGGCGCCGGGTAGTAATTACCTGGGTAGCCTAGCGGAACACCGCGATATTCTCCAGGAATCCCCCCCTGCATCCCACACCCTATCCGACCACCAGGACCTGCCCCCGGAAATGCAAATCCAACGCCTGATGGCCCAACTGACGGCAGCCTATAGCCGCATCGCCACTCTGGAAGAGCAATTGGTGGCCTGCCGCCTGCAACACCAGAAGTAACGTTCCCAAGGGCCATCCCCACTTGCCATAATGGATAGATGAAAACCTAGTAAAACTTTTTAATATTTGCTTAAAAAATGAGTCGTGGGGGTTGGCGGTCAGACAGGTGGGATTATGATGTGCTGATTGTGGGGGGGTCCCTGGTGGGGTTAACCCTGGCAGCGTGGCTGGGACCCCAGGGATTGCGGGTGTTGGTGGCGGAAGCGCAAAAGGGTTTGGCCGGGACACCTGAACGAGTCTATGCCCTCATGCCGTTGACCGAGGAGATTTGGCAGGCGGTGGGGGTCTGGCCGCAGTTGCAGCAGGTGGTGCAGGCGTACGCCCAAATTGACCTGACCGACCAGGGGCAACATCCGATTGTCTTTACCTCTAGGGATTTGGGGGGCAGGCCACAGTTGGGGTCGGTGGGGGAGCAGCAGCGTCTTTGGCCGGTGTTTCGGGAATTCATTGCCCAAACCCCCAATGTGACCTACTGGGAGGGGACACAGTTGCTGGATTGGGTGGTGACCCCCGGCGAAGTCAAGGTCAAACTGGAACAGGAGGGAGCTATCCTATACCGGTCGGTGGGATTAGTGGTGGGGGCGGATGGAGCGCGGTCACGGGTGCGGCAGCAGGCGGGTATCGGTGCTTGGTCGTGGCCCTACTGGCAGTCCTGTTTGACCACGGTGCTGTACGCGCAGGAACCACCGGTGGCCTATGAGCGGTTTTGGCCGGCAGGACCCCTGGCTTTGTTGCCTTTACCTGAGCAGCGCTGGGGAATTGTCTGGACGTTACCCCATGCCGAGGCGCAGCGGTTACTCCAGGCCCCTGTTGCCGAATTTTTGGGGGAATTACAGCCATTTTTACCCTTTACCCAGGTGATGGAGGTGGGACCGCGCCGTTGTTTTCCGGTGGAGTGGCGGCAGGCGCGGCGCTATGTGCAACCCCGGTTGGCGTTGATTGGGGATGCGGCCCATCGCTGCCATCCGGTCGGTGGTCAGGGGATGAATTTGGGGATTCGGGATGCGGCCACCCTGGGGGCTATTCTGGTGCAGGCCCATCACCGGGGAGAGGACATCGGCCAGTTGTCGGTTTTGCGACGCTATGAACGTTGGCGGTGGTCGCAGGTCCTGTTGTCGCTGCTGTTTACCGACCTGTTGAACCGGGTATTTTCCCAGGGGTGGGAACCATTGGTGACCCTGCGGGCATGGGTGCTAGAAACCATGCGGCGAGTGGGCCTGTTGCGCCGTGTGTCGCTCCATTTTATGACCGGTCTGTGGGGTCGCTTGCCCCAGGGAGTACTTGGACATGATTTCTGAAAAGTCATGGACTGCAATGACCCCGAAAACCAACTGTTAAAGCTGAACTGGGAGTACGGCCTCACAGGCTCCATGGCTGGGGAGGACATGGCCGACTTCCTGAAATGACCTGCTACGAACAAAGTATCTACACCTACAAACTAAACCTGGGCACCCCTACCGACCAGTTAGCTGCTATGGCCAAGGTATGGAGCTCTAAACAGGAATGTATCCCTTGGTGGGACTGCGCATTTAGGGAGCATTTTTCCCCTTCGTCCCACAATCGTACCGCCCCGCCAGGACAGCCATACCGCTTACCCCAATCCCTTGACCCGCTTGAGGAGGGCGAAGTTGCTACGGCATAACCGGGGTGACCCTGTGCCCGACTGGGCCGCAAGACTCCTGCGCCTGAGGTGAGTGGAAAAACGGTTACCGCTGCCGCAGACCGCAGGTGGGCATGGGTGCCGCACTGAAACCGCTAGACAGTTCGATGAGAGCGTAACCACCGGCCATCAACGCCCCAGTCACCACAGCACCGATGAGAAAGCGTTTCACTGCTGCTGTTTTGGGAGCCGGAGATTCGGTAGCCGACGGGGTCGGTTGATCAACCTGTTGGACTGGTGTCACGTTGGGCTTGCGGGGCATCAAGAAAAACATGGCCAAGACTCCCTACGAACTTGGCTCCCATTGTAGGGGGGGAATGGGCAAACGGCTAGTTTGGCTCCTCTGCTTTGTATTAATAATGTTAGGAGGGGTCCCCTCATCCAGGCGATGGCTGCTTTTCAGAGTTTTGCCGTTTTAGCGCTCAATTCCGCGGAACGGGAGTTGTGGGAACGGCTCAAGGAGGCTTGCAAGGCGGAACCCTGCGTGGCCTATTGCCGCTATCCCATTTTCACCGGGGCCGGTAACCTGCGCAAGGAACCGGATGTGGTGCTGCTGCACCGGGAATGGGGGCTGTGGGTTTTAGAGTGCAAAGGGTGCCGCAGCGAAAACATCGCCCAGGTCCGGGGCCATGAGTGGCAGATGCTCAATTGGTACCGGGAAACGGAAACGCCGGCTTGGCAGGCCGAAGATGGCATGTATGCCCTGGAGGCCAAATTCCGGGAGCGCCGGGAAACCCGCAGTTGTCCCTTAAGTTTTCACTTCCGGGTGGTGCTGCCCTGGGTGAAGCGAGAGGAGTGGCGCCAGCGGGGTTTGCCAGAAGTACCCTATGTCTGGTTCCAGGAGGACTTGCGGCGGGTGGCGCTGCGGGAGAAGTTGCAACTCGGTGCCCAAGAACGTCCCCAACCTCCCCTGACGGATGAACAGTGGCAGGCATTGCTGGGGGTGCTAGGAGGAACGTTGCCCCAAACGGAAGCCCGACCTATCGCGGCGGGTACTTCGGCTGACAATCCCGTGCGGGTGGTCCATTACATCGAGGCGCAACTGCGGCATCTGGACGAAAACCAGCAAAAAGTGGCGTTTGAGATTCCCGATGGCCCCCAACGGATCCGGGGCTTAGCCGGTACCGGCAAAACGGTGCTGCTTGCCAAACGGGCGGCTAAAATCCACGCGGCGCACCCGGACTGGCAGGTGGGATTCGTGTTTTTTACCCGTTCTTTGTATGAACCGATTCGCGCCCTGATTGCCACCTACTACCGAGAAATGACCCGCGCAGACCAGGACCCCAACTGGGAGCGGTTGCAGGTGCTGCACGCCTGGGGTGGCCGGCAACGGCGCGGGTTTTACTTCAATCTGGCTCGGCAGGTAGGAGTTAGACCGCTGACAGTTGGCGAGGTTTGCACCCATCTCAACCGCACTTGCTCGCCGCCGGAGGCCTTTACTTACGTCTGTGAACGGCTGGAGAAGGAGGCGCCGGCTATTCCTGTGCTCTACGAGGCCCTGCTGCTGGATGAAGGACAGGATTTGCCCCTGGCCTTTTACCGACTGGCCTACCAAACCCTGGCCGAACCCCGGCGGTTGTACTGGGCCTACGACGAGGCGCAGGGGATTGGCAATTTGACGGTGCCCCGGCCGGTGGACATCTTTGGCCGTCATGCGGACGGTCGTCCGGTGGTGGATTTGACGGGGAGTTACCCGGGAGGCATCCTCAAGTCCCACAATCTCAACCGCTGTTACCGCACGCCCCGGTTGCTGCTGATGGCAGCTCATACAGTGAATATGGGGCTTTTGCGTCCAGAGGGACCCCTGCAGGGGGTGACTACGAAGGCGGACTGGGAGGCCCTGGGGTATCGCGTCGTGGCGGGGGATTTTTCTGAAGCCAGTGTCAAGACGGGCCAAACGGTAACCATCACCCGCGATGCCACCCACCCTGTTGACCGGGAGGATTTCCCCTACCGCCAAGCTTTGGGGTCGGTCCTGCGCATCGAGATGTTTGGGAGTGAAGCGGCGGAGCAGGAGTGGATCGCGACTCAGATTGCCCAGGACCTCCAGCAGGGGTTGCGCCCCACCGACCTTTTGGTGACTGGGCCACGGGGGTCAGCAGAGCTGGATTACTTCCGCCAGTTGCAGGCCCGCTTGCGGCAGCAGGGGGTCAAGGCCATCATTGCCGGTGAAGATACGCCCCCTGATGTGTTTTGGCAACCGGAGCAGGTGACGCTGGCGAGTATTGGGCGTGCTAAAGGACACGAAGCCTGGAAGGTTTACGCCTGCCGGTTTCACTGGGCAACGCAACCGTTTTGGCAGGGAGAAACGGAACTCCACAAGCGCAACGAAGGATTTGTGGCCCTGACGCGGGCGCGGGTCTGGTGCGTGGTCACGGGGTTACAGGGGAAAAGTCCGGTTTTGGACGAACTGGCGGCGGTGGTGCAACAGGCCCCCCAACTGACCTTCCGGGCCTTTAACCAGGCGTCCCTGCAACGGGATATGACGGACCCAGACACCCATCCTCCCCTGGCGGAGGCGCTGGCGGGTGTGGAGTGGGATTAGGGGACGTCTCGCCGGGTAGGGCGGCCAAGACCGCTGGGAGTAAACGATTCACAGGCACCAGTTGTAGACCGGCGACCGGCTCCAGCTCCATCGGCGGCACAATCGCCCGCTGAAACCCCAACTTCACGGCCTCCTTGAGCCGGGTTTCCATTTGTTGCACCGGGCGAATCTGGCCGCTGAGTCCCACTTCACCAATCAGGACCGTCTGGGGCTGGATAACGCAGTGGCGCAAACTGGCTAACACCGCCAGGGCAATCCCCAAATCCGCCGCCGGTTCGGAGACGGTCAATCCGCCGGCTGAGGCCACGTACACGTCGTGTTTCGCCAGGGGCACCCCCAGGTGCTTTTCCAAAACCGCCAGGATTTGCACTAAGCGGTTGTAGTCAATGCCGGTGGTGCTCCGGCGGGGGGTGCCATAACCGGTGGAGGTCACCAGGGCTTGGATTTCCACCACCAGGGGGCGGGTGGCCTCACAGGCGACGATGGTGGCAACGCCAGGGGCAGGAGATTCCCGGTGGTGCAAGAACAATTCCGAGGGGTTACTCACTTCCTGCAACCCTTGGGCAGTCATGGCAAAGATGCCCAGCTCGTAACTGGGGCCGAAACGGTTTTTCCCCGCCCGCAACAACCGGTGGTGGGCCAGGGCATCCCCTTCAAAATACAGCACCGTGTCCACCAAATGCTCCAGAACCTTGGGTCCGGCGATGGCTCCCTCCTTGGTGATGTGCCCGACAATCAACAGGGCGATATGGTGCTGTTTGGCTAACCGCATCAGGGCCGCCGTGCACTCCCGCACCTGGGAAACAGAACCGGGGGCCGAGGTTAAAGCGGCATTCATGAGGGCCTGGATACTGTCAATGACCGCCACCCGGGGGCGTAGGCGCTCCAGTTCCCCTAAGATGGTCTCCAAATCCGTTTCCGCCAGCACGTACAAGTCAGGGAGAGCATTAGGGGGAAACAGCCGCTCGGCCCGCAATTTCACCTGCTGGGCGGACTCCTCGGCACAGACATACAACACCGGCAGGGTTGGGGACAGATGGGCCAGGGTTTGCAACAGCAGGGTAGATTTGCCTATGCCCGCATCGCCGGCAATGAGCACCAGCGACCCCGGCACAATCCCACCCCCTAGTACCCGGTCAAATTCCGCCGAACCAGTAGACCAGCGTTGCCAATGCTCAGAGGCGACGGCACTTAAAGGCAGAGCGTGCTGGGAGATGGCCCCAGACCGCAAGGAAGGTTCCTTGGGGGCAACCACCACCTCATCCAAACTGTTCCAGGCCCCGCACTGGCGACACTGGCCGAAGTACTGGGCATATTCTGCGCCGCATTCCCGGCAGACAAACCGGCTACGGGCCTTGGCCATGACCGACGAAGTAGCGCTGGAGAATCTGCTCAATGCGCCGGGCCGCCTGTCCGTCTCCAAAGGGATTCACCGCCTGGGCCATGCGCCGATAGGCTGCTTCATCCTGCAACAGTTCCAGGGCCTTGGTCACGATCCGGTCGGTGTCGGTGCCCACCAGCACAGCCGTACCGGCGGCAATCGCTTCCGGGCGCTCTGTGGTCTCCCGCAGCACCAGCACTGGTTTGCCTAGGGCCGGCGCCTCCTCCTGGATCCCCCCCGAATCCGTCAACACCAAATAACAGCGCTGCAAGGCCCCCACCAACTGAGGATAGTCCAGCGGCGGCGGCAAAAACACCCGGGGATGGCCCGCCAGCAGCGGCCGTAAACCCTGCTGCACCTGGGGATTGGGATGTAACGGCAGCACCAAGGCCGTATCCGGTACCTGGGCCAAGATGCGCACCAACGCCTGGGCAATGCGGGTTAGGGGTTCTCCCCAGTTTTCCCGCCGGTGGACGGTCGCCAGGAGCACCCGCTGCCGTTGCCAGTCCAACCCGGGGATGGGGCAATCGGGCTGCTGCCGGGCCACCTGCTGCAGGGCGTCAATCACCGTATTGCCCGTGTGGTGAATTTCACCGGTTACCCGTGATTCCCGGAGATACTGGACTGCCAGAGTAGTGGGGGCAAAATGCCACTGGGCCAACTGGGAAATCAACCGGCGGTTGGCCTCCTCCGGGTAGGGGTGGAACAAGTCATCGGTCCGTAACCCGGCTTCCACATGGCCGATGGGGATGCGCTGGTAGAAGCTACTTAAGGCAGCGGCAAAGGCGGTGGTGGTATCCCCCTGCACCAACACCAGTCGAGGTTGGAGCTTTTGCAACAGGGGCGACAGGCGCTCGAGGGTGCGACAGGTGATTTGCTCCAGGGTCTGGCCAGGCTCCATGATGGCTAGGTCGTAGTCCCACTGCACCCCAAACCACCTCAACACCTGGGCCACCATCTCCCGGTGCTGCCCTGTATTGATCACACGCACCTGCCAGTGGGGATTGGCCCGCAGGGTTTGAATGACCGGCGCCAATTTGATCGCTTCGGGGCGCGTCCCCAGGACGACAGCTACAGGAATCGGCATCACGCCCGCCTATTCTACATCGCGGAAGCGCCGTTGTTGGAGCACGGCCATCACCTGCTCGCAGCGTTCAACATCCCCCATTTCCAAAAACAGATCGGCAGCTTTACGTAAATCATCCACCGCTCCCACCTCATCCCCTAAGGCCAGGCGCACCTTAGCCCGGTCGAAGTAACAGGGGGCCAAATCCGTATCCATGCGCAGGGCTTGGTTAAGTTCCTCCAGCGCCCCCTGGTAGTCCCCCTTTTCCATCTTCACCAGACCCCGCTCATAAAAATCATCGGCCCCCATCTGCCGCTTGTGGGTGGTGACCTCCCTATGGATATAGCGGTAGTTGGGGTTCAGGTCGAGGGCTTTTTTGTAATCTGCTGCCGCTCCCTCGTAGTCCCCCAATTTGCGCCGGGCCAGGCTGCGGTTGTGATAAAATTCAGCGGCTTGGGGGTCGAGTTCAATGGCCCTGGTGTAGTCAGTGACCGCCCGCTGGTAGTCCTTGACCTTAAACCGAATCAGCCCCCGGTTGTAATAGGCCGCCGCCATGCGGGGGTTAAAGGTGATGGCCTGCTGTAGGTCTGCCAGGGCTTGGGCGTAGTTGTGCAAACGCCGGTAGGCCACCCCCCGTTCGTAATAGGCCTCGGCGTTGTGGGGTTCCAGGGCCAGGGCTTGCGTAAAGTCATGAATCGCTGCTTCGTAGTCCCCTTTTTCCGCTTTTTGGCGTCCCCGATTGATAAAAAGGGCTACCGGACTAGGGGAGACGGGCCGGGGGGGTGGAGGCGGTGGACTGGCGGCTACGGTGGATTGGGCCACAGAAGATGAAGATGATGACGCAGAGGTAGTCTCCCGCCGGGATAACCACCAACCGATGCCCACTCCCAGGGTGATGCCCCCACCAGCAACCATCAGCACCAAAGGCCAGGGATTGGTTGACCGGGGTGGGGTGGTAGCCGTCTGACCCTGGACAGCCGTAGTCCCCAACGCTATGGCCATCCCCCAGACCCACCAGGTTGCCTTGTTCATGGATTTGGCACAGTACCGGCTGCGGCCAAACGTACCTTTTATGCTAGCCGTTTGGCGCAGTTTTGCCAATGACGGGGTTGTTCATAATGGAAAAGGTCGATCGAAGACGTGTATGTTGCGACGCTGGCGCGGTCTGGGATTGGGGCTAGCACTCTTTTTAACCCTGTTGTTGCTGCTGGGCCTGAGCCAAAATTTGCTCCAACTTTACACTCAAATCCTGACGGTAGCGGGGGCGACGGCGGCTAATGTGCTGCTGGGCTTAGTGCTGCTGGTGATGTTAGGGCTACTGATCACCCTGGGTCGAATTGTCTGGTTGGCTGGTCGTCCGCCCCGCCGGCGGGTCAAACCTTCCACGGCTTTTTCCTCGCCCGACCTGCAACAGCGCCTGGAAACGATTGCCCAGCAACTGGCCCAAATCGAGGACCGCATTGCCCGCCAGGCCCTCGAGACCCAATATCAGGAACTCCTGGCCCAACAAAACCGCCAGCCCCTGCGTCTAGTGATCCTGGGGACCGCGTCCACCGGCAAAACCTCGCTGGTGAATGCCCTGTTGGGCCGTATGGCCGGGGATGTGGCGCCGACTTTGGGCACAACCCAAACGGTACAGGTTTACGGGCTGCGTCTCCAGGGGGTGCCGCGCCGGATCGAACTGGTGGATACGCCGGGGTTGCAGGAGGGGTCGGCAGCGGGCGCCAGCCGGGAACTGGAAGCCAAAGCATGGGCGCAGCGGGCGGATTTGGTGGTCTGGGTGGCGGATAATGACCTGCGCCAGTCGGAAATGACGGTGCTGGTGCAACTGCGGCAACTGGGCAAACGGGTGGTGCTGGCCCTCAACAAAACCGACCTCTACCTACCCGAAGACGAACAGGTGCTGCTGGAGAAAATCCGCCAGCGGCTCCAGGGGTGGATCGCACCGGAGGATGTGGTGCCCATTGCCGCTGCCCCTCCACCCGTTAAGTTGGATACGGGGGAACCCTACCAGCCGCCGGTGTACCTGGACCCCTTGCTGCAACGCGTCGCCGCTATCCTGCAAACCGAAGGGGAACAGTTGCTGGCGGAAAACCTGCTGTTGCAGTGCCAACAGTTGGGGGCAGAAGCGCAAACGATTCTGGAACGACAACGGCGGCGGCAGGCCGAGGCCATCGTGGAACGGTTCCAGTGGATTGGCGCAGGGGTGGTGTGGTTGACGCCTTTGCCGGGGGTGGATTTGTTGGCCCAGGCGGCGGTACATGCCCAGATGGTGGTGGAACTGGGGCAGGTCTATGGCTGTCACCTGAGTCTGGATCAGGGGCGCGAATTGGCACTGTCGCTGGCTAAGACCTTGACGGCCCTAGGGGTGGCCCGGGGAATTGCTAGCCTGGTTGGCCGCACCCTGAAAACCACCGTCGCAGGCTATGTGTTGACTTCAGCTGTACAAAGCATCAGCGCCGCCTATCTGACGCGGGTGGCCGGTTTGAGCTTCATCACCTACTTTCGCCAAAACCAAAGCTGGGGAGACCAGGGCATGGCCGCAGTGGTGCGTCAGTACTGGGAACAGGAAAAGTCCCAACTCCCCCGCTGGATTCACCAGGCTTGGCAACGCCTGCGCTCCCTCGACCCTCAATCTTAGGCTAGGCATCACCCCCTTTTAATGTTTTCTTAATTTGAGTGGCGGTTTCCCTGACTAAGATGGGCGTGGGGAGTATCCATGGTGGTTATGAACATTACCCGACGGGAAGCTCTGTGGTTTTTAGCCGGTGGGATCGGTGCAGTGGTGTTGGGGTATCGGGGTGGTCAAGCAGTACCGCCGGCGCTCAAGTTTCGTCCGATTCGGGGGGTGATGCCGGTGCCCACAGACAACCTGACGCCGGCCCAGCAACGCCAGGCTTACGCCCGGGTGGTGGTTCAGGATGACCTGGTACTGCCGGAGGGCTATACCTACGAGGTGGTGGCGGCCTGGGGAGACCCGTTGGGGGATGGTCGCTTTGGCTATAACAATGACTACTTGTCGTTTGTGGCGGCGGGCCAAGACCGGGCCTATTTGACAGTAAATTTTGAGTACATCAGCGCCCGGACCTGGCTGGAGAGCTACCGGCAGGTAATCGGTCAGGAGCTGCCGATTGCCGAGGTAGAAAAGGCGCTGGCGGCCGGACCAGTGGATGTGACGCGCCTGGCGGCTGACAGTCCCCTGCGCCGGGCCATTGAACAGATTACGGTGGCAGCAATGACGGATTTAGGGATTGGGGTGATGACTATCCGGCGGGAGGGCCAGCGCTGGGTCAAAAGCCCTAGTCCAGCGGACCGGCGGGTCACGGGTATTTCGGGTTGGCGGGATGGCCGCTATCTCCGGGCGACGGGACCGGCGACCCTGATTTTTGCCAAGACCCAGGGGCAGGGCTATCTGGATGGGCTGGGGGAGAAAATTATCGGCACGTTTGGCAATTGCGCGGGTGGCACGACGCCCTGGGGGACGGTACTCAGTTGCGAAGAGAATTTTCAGGACTTGGTGGCGGAACCGGTGTATCCCGACGGTACGTCTTTTGCCCCCGGTACGCGACCGTTTACCATTGCGGCAGACGGAGATTTGGCGGGCCACGGCAGCGCCCTGGGACTGGCGGGGAACAAATACGGCTGGGTGGTGGAGGTGGACCCGGCCAACCCCAGCGACTACGGCACCAAACATACCTGGCTGGGGCGGTTCCGGCATGAGGCGGTGGGGATTCGGGTGGTCCCGGGCAAACCCCTGGCCTTCTATTCGGGCTGCGACCGGCGGGGGGGACACCTGTACAAGTTCGTCAGCCGGGAGGTAGTACGCGACCCCCGGGACAAGGCCAATTCCCGCCTGCTGACCGATGGCATGCTCTACGCGGCCAAATTTAACCCTGATGGCACGGGGCGATGGATTCCCTTGACGCCGGAGACACCGGTGGACCCGGACCCCCCGGAAGTCCATGCCGGTGGTTTCATTAACTTGCCCCAGCGGCCAGAGGGGGGCTTTGCGCCCTTTACGACGACGGCCCAGGTGGAGCAGTACAAGCAGCGGTTTAAGACGCTGGGCGATCTCTACGTGGGTACGCGGGCGGAAAAGCAGGGGGCGATTTTGATTGATACCCACTATGCCGCCAGTGCCGCTGGGGCCACCTGCACAGCGCGACCGGAAGATACGGTGATTGCTCCCGATGGAACGTTGTATATCGCTTTTACATCCGGGAGTCCCAGCTCGGTTGACGGGGGGCCAGATGAGCGGGTGTTCGTGGGGCCGGGTAACCAACGCTCCTACGAGCCAGGCTGGATCATGGCGCTGCGGGAAAAAGATGGGGAGCCGGCGGCGTTGACTTTTACCTGGGAGATGGTGGCTGTAGGGGGTGAACCGGCCCTGGGGGGGGCAGGCTTTTGCAACCCCGATAACCTGATGGTGGACCCGGTAGGGCATTTGTGGATGGTGACGGACATTGGCACGTCCCGCTTAAATAGTCCGGCCCACATTCCCGGCAGCGGACGCTATGGCAATAACTCCATGTGGTTTATCCCTACCCATGGTCCGCAGGCGGGACAGGCGTTTTTGTTCGGCATTGGGCCGATGGAGTGTGAGTTGACGGGGCCGTGTCTGAGCGACGATGGCCGCACGCTGTTTTTGGCGGTACAGCATCCGGGGGAACGGCATGGTAGCCGCAGGGATGGGGCCCAGCGGGTGCTTCAGGTGCGCATGTGGGATACGGAGGGCAACCGGTTTATGCAGGAGCGGGTGGTGCCGTTGGGGTCGAACTGGCCGAGCAAAACGCCCAATGCGCCCCCCAAACCGGCGGTGGTGGCCATTCGCCGTCTAGACGGTCAACCCCTGGTCTAACCCGTTAGGATGGGTGTGAAGGGTTGGATGCTCTCACGGTGGTCCTAGAGCCGATTGCCATTCCCAGTCTGCTGCGTTTGCCCGAAAAGCGATTGACCCTGACGGTGCGGCAGAAGTTTATTGATTTGCCCCTGCTGACGCCAGTGCAAGGGGAGGTTGTGGTCACGCACCAGGGGACCTGTCTGCATGTCGAGGCCCAGGTGAATGCCATTGTCACGTTGACCTGTCGGCGGTGTCTTTGCCAGTTCAACCAGCGGTTGCCCCTGGCGGTGGAGGAAATCATCTGGCTGGATGCGGTTAAGAGTGACCCTAACGCCTGGCCTTTAGAGCAGGAGGTGCCCCTGACGGACCTGATGGAATACCTGCCGCCGGATGGGTGGTTTGACGCGGGACAGTGGCTGTATGAGCAAATCTCCCTGGCGCTGCCGACGAACCCCCTGTGTCGCCCCGATTGCCAGGTGGATTGGCCGGGGGGCGAAATCGAGCAGGAGGGGGAAACGATTGACCCGCGCTGGGCGGCTTTGGCGGCGCTGAATTGGCCGGAATAGCCTATGGATTTTGCCCAGGAGCTGGGGTTGCTGGTGCGGGCGCGCTATCCGTTTATTTATGTGCCCACCGCCGAGGAGGAGCGCTTGGAGCAGGTCATCCACCAGGTGGCGCGGGGGTTGGGCCAGTGGGGGGTCTATTGCTGGGATTTTGTGGAGGGCATCCAGGGGAATCCCAACGACCAGGGCTTTGCCCGGCGCAATCCCCTGCAGGCGTTGGAGTTTGTGGAAAAATTGCCCCCCCAGGCGCCGGCCCTGCTGGTCCTGCGGGACTTTAGCCGCTTTCTGGAAGACGTTGCCATTGCCCGCAAGTGCCGCAATCTCAACCGGGTGTTAAAAGCTCAACCCAAAAGTGTCATTTTTGTGGCGCCGGAGATGCGTTTGCCCCTGGAGCTGCAAGAGATTGTCACGGTCTTGCCCTTTGGGTTGCCGACGGCCCAGGAGCTACGTCAAGCACTGTTGGACATGGTGCAAGGCCTACCGGAACCGCCGCCGCCGGCGCTGCTGGAAGCGTTAGTGCGGGCCTGTCAAGGGTTGTCCCTGGAGCGGATGCAGCGGGTGATCGGTCGGGCTTTGGCCCAGCGGGGCAAACTCACGGAAGCGGATGTGGAGACCGTACTGCTGGAAAAACGGCAGATCATCCAACAGACGCAAATCCTGGAGTTTTGTACCCCGACAGTCACGTTGGCGGATGTAGGGGGGCTGGATAATCTGAAGCTCTGGTTGCAGCGGCGCCAACAGGCCTTTAGTCCGGCGGCACGGGAATACGGCCTGCCCTATCCCCGGGGTTTACTGCTGGCGGGGTTACAGGGCACCGGTAAATCCTTGACGGCTAAGGCGATTGCCCACCACTGGCAGTTGCCCCTGCTGCGGTTGGATGTGGGGCGCCTGTTCGCCGGCTTGGTGGGGGAATCGGAAAGTCGCACCCGGCAGATGATCCAAATTGCCGAAGCCCTGGCCCCCTGCGTGCTGTGGATTGATGAGATTGATAAGGCCTTTAACACCGCCGACAGTCGCTCCGACGGGGGCACCACCAACCGGGTCTTTGGCACGATTCTGACGTGGCTGGCGGAAAAGGAATCCCCGGTGTTTGTGGTGGCGACGGCCAATCAAATCCAGTTGTTGCCACCAGAGCTGTTGCGTAAGGGCCGCTTTGACGAGATTTTCTTTGTCGGGTTGCCCACGTTGGAGGAGCGCCAGAGCATTCTCCAGGTGCATTTGTCGCGCCTGCGTCCCCACACCTGGTCCAGCTACGACATCAAGCGCCTAGCCTGGGAAACGCCGGATTTTTCCGGGGCGGAGCTGGAGCAGGCCATTATCGAAGCCATGCACACGGGCTTTAGCCAGGGCCGAGAATTCACCACCGACGATATATTGGAAGCAGCCAGCCAAATTGTTCCCCTGGCCCGCACCGCCCAAGAACAGGTGCAGTTACTGCAACAGTGGGCCAGCGCAGGGAAAATCCGGTCCGCTTCTCGCCACAGTACCCTTAGCCGCCGGTTAGAACAAGTGGAGGATGTAGATGACGATAGGGAGTCGCCGGCGTGAAGTCCCGTCCGTTGGGGCCTGGATGTGCGGTTTGGTCCTGGCCACTACCCTGCCCATGGCCGCCGGTTTTATGCTGGTGCGCTGGGGGTTGCGATACGGGTTTGCCCCACAGACGGTCTCCATTCAACCCAACCCGCCCCAGGGGGATAGGGTTTCCGCCGGACAATGGATGCGGGTTGTACAACCCCAAGGATTGTGGGTGCGGGCGCAACCGGAGGCCGATAGCCCCGTGGTGGCAACGGCAGCCCATCAACAGGTGGTGGAGCGCTTAGCCGTGAGTCCCGACCGGCAATGGGAACAGGTGCGCCTGCCAGACCAGCAAGTGATCGGGTGGGTGCGCGCCGGCAATTTACAACCCTTAATCCCCCCGCCCAACCTCTGGGTCACGGCCAGGGACGGTTTGATGCTGCGCCAGGACCCTAGCACCTCAGCGCCGGTGGTGACCGGTTTGGCCTATGGTCAGGAACTCCGCCTGCTGACCTATAACGCTGACCGAACCTGGGCGCAGGTGCAGGTGCCCGCCACCGGGACCGTTGGTTGGGTCAAGGCCGAGTACACCAATCCCACCCCTCCCACCGAACGGGAAGGCCGGCAAGTTCAAGTCCATGCGTCCACCGGTCTACTCCTGCGGGACAGCCCCGACGGCACACCGCTGACAACCTTACCAAACCGGGAAATCCTCCTTGTGCTGGATGCTAGCGCCGATCAGCAATGGTTGAAGGTCCTGGTGGTGCGCACGCGACAGAAAGGCTGGGTCAAGAGGGACTACACCCAACCGCTGTAGCTCAGTTCCCCGCATCTAAGGTGTCTAACCAAGCAAACACCCGGTCTAACTCATCCAAACTGATCAACCCGTAGCGCCACAAAACGATGGGCAACGGCCCCTGACCGGAATCCTCCCGGCGTAAAGCCATCTCAATCGAGGCCGCCGATACCGCCAACTCCTCCTGCAAAAAACGAATCAACCGCTCATCCCGTCCCGATAGCATCCCTCTTCCCCTGCCGCAGCGACCCAGTTCTGAGAACCTTAGCGCAAGACGCCCACAATCGTATCCACAGCTTAACGTAATTTTACAGAGGGATCAATAATTTTTGTAAAGATTATGAGAACAGCCCCTGTTGCTGGTTCAGCCGCGGGGTTAGGGTCAGTGCGCCGGCCAAGTTGCCGGAATGGCCTGGGATGGGGGTGTTGCCCCCGGGAGAATTACGCAGAGACGTTGGCCCTATTGTCCCCAGACAACAGTAAATTTACGGATATAACTATAAAAATTTCTCATAAAACGTCCCCTTGACATTACACAGAAGTAGAAATTCTACGGTGAATATACCTTAAGCCTTATTTCCGCTGAGGAGGGATATGGAATGCAGGACCTCTGTGCTTTGGTTGAGGTCTTACCTGTTGGGAACCGTCTTCGAGCAAAGTTATGACCCAGCCGCCGCCATCGGTTAACCGGGAAGCTATTATTCAGCAAATTATCCAAATTTGTCAAGTTTTGCCATCGGAATCCCTGCTGGAGGTGCTCAATTTTGCTATCCATGAACTGGCGCGGGTTTTGCAGGCCCAACAGGGGGAAACGGGTCGGTAAAATGCAAAAAAACTGGGCTTGGGGTGTAATGGGTGTTACGATTGGAACAACTGATTTCTATTTTGGGAGCCACACCCAGCGGAATCCTGCGGGGGACGGTCCACCGTATTAGCACTGATAGCCGGCGGGTGCAACCGGGGGATGTGTTTGTGGCCCTGGTGGGGGAGCGTTTTGATGGGCATGATTTTGTGGCGGCGGCGTTGGCCCAGGGCGCTGTAGCGGCGATTATCCACCGGCGGGATTTACTGACCCCTGATCAGCCCCTGCTGTGGGTGCCGGATACGTTACAGGCCTATCAAACCCTGGCGGCTTGGTGGCGACAGCGGTTTGCCATACCGGTGATTGCGGTGACGGGTTCGGCGGGCAAGACTACCACCAAGGAATTGATCGCGGCGGTGCTGTCCCAGTATGGTCGGGTGCTCAAAAGTGCGGCCAACGAAAATAACGACATCGGCGTGGCCAAGACTCTGTTGCAATTGCGACCGGATTACGATTATGCGGTGGTGGAAATGGGGATGCGGGGGCGGGGACAAATTGCCCGTTTGGCGCGCATGGCCCAGCCCCAGGTGGGTGTCATTACCACTGTGGGCACGGCGCACATCGGTCAGTTGGGGTCGCGGGAGGCCATTGCCCAGGCGAAATGTGAGTTGTTGGCGCACCTGCCCCCTCGGACGGGTACGGCGGTCTATTGGCGGGAAAATGCGCTGCTACACCAAACGGCCCAGGCAGTGTGGGACGGGGCGACCTATACCTATGGGTTAACCCAGGGGGATTTGCAGGGGCGGGTCGAGGGCCATGAACTGGTCATTGGCGATTGGCGTTATCCGTTACCTTTGCCGGGGGAACACAATGCCTGTAATTTTCTGGCAGCGCTGGCGGTGGCCCAGGTATTGGGTTTGCCCTGGCGCACGTTGTCCCAGCCTTTGGCCGTGGATTTACCGACCGGTCGCAGTACCTGGCAACCATTGGCGCCGGATATTCTCCTGCTGGATGAAAGCTACAACGCCAGCCCGGAAGCGGTGTGTGCGGCTCTGCAAACCCTGAAACAACAACCGGGGAGGCGTTATATCGCGGTGCTGGGGGCGATGCGGGAGTTGGGGGAGCAATCGGCGGCGCTGCATCGGGAGGTTGGGCAATGGGTGCGGGCGTTGGGTTATGACTGCCTGATCCTGTTAGATGACCCGGAAGTAGCGCCTCTGGCAGAAGCGGCCCAGCCGGTTACCACTGAATCCTACGCCACGACCGACCAGATCACGGCGCGATTGCTCAGTCTGCTGCAACCGGGGGACCGGGTGCTGGTCAAGGCCTCCCGCAGTGTGGGGCTAGACCGGGTGGTGCAGGCCCTGACCCAGCATGACCAAGGCATCTCGCAGGGCCATCGTCAGGGCTTGGGTGGCTGAACGCAGGGCGCCGTTGGCCGGAGGTCGGACCCGTAAACCTGGGCCGATGCGAATCTTGACGTCGGTGCGCCAGGGTTGATAGGGATGGCTGTACCAGAGATAGACGGGCAGAAGGTGCAACACCAGGTCCGGGTTTTGTTGCACCGCTTGCAGGGCCAGATGGACAGGACCCGGTTTGAGGGGCAACAGGGTGCCGTCGCGGGAAATTTTCCCCTCAGGAAACATGACCAGACTCTCCCCTCGCCGCAGTAACTCGATAGCCGTTTGCAGGGCAGCCCGTTCTGGTTTTTCCCGTCGCACCGGAAACCCCCCCAACCGGCGAATCCACCAACCCTGGAAACCCCGTACCTCCTCCGCCGCCACCATGAAGTACAAATGCCGTCCCGAGGCTAGCCACCCGACCCCATAGGGCACCATCAGGGCATCCCAGCGGGAGCGGTGCGTGGGTGTCACCAGCAACGACCCGGTTTTGGGGATATGCTCTTGCCCGGTTACCTCAATCCGGCGGAAGTACAGGGAAAACAGGATTCGGCCCAGGTAGTAAGCTGCCCCCGTCAACCAGGGCGATAGACGCGGCAGGTTAGCCATCGCCTGTCCTCCCCAAGGCCCATCCGGCTACCCATCCCATCGTCCAAGGCGCCTGCAAATCCAATCCACCCGTCAGGCCATCCCCATCCAAAACCTTACCTGCCAAGTACAGCCCCGGACACAGCCGACTCTGTAGTGTGCGACGGTCCCCTTCCCCCCAGGGCACCCCGCCATCGGTGACGAATTCCTCCTTACCGCCAGCACCCGGACCTGTCAGCAGCATAAGCAATTGTTGGAGGTCTGGCTGCGACAACTCCGCCCAACGTCGATATACCCCCCCCCCAATAGATGATGCCATAACTGCTGAGCCAAGGATTTACGCACCACCTGTTACCAGAGCGTTTCGCCGGTAGAGCGCCTCACACAGCCAATCGGCTAACCAGTTCACCTGCACCCGGTCCTGGAAGTGACACCTGGGCAGCGACTGCGCCAGCCAAGGGGATAGCCCGAGGACGACCAGTCCACAACAGGTCCGGCAGCGGTTCAAGCACCTTGCCCTAATGGCTGGGTGATGGCATCCACCCCCCGGCCAGGCAACCACGAACTCCTCCCCTTGGCGCTACACCGTTTATACCGGGCCTCGGGTTTGCACCTGGACGCTGCCTGTTGGGCAAATGGCCTCGCTGTGGTCACTCGTGGGGAACACCCGCCCGTCCGCTACCGTTGTCAGGGTCACCCCTTCGGCCACAAACCAGGCCAGGACATCCCGGGGTTGGAAGCGTTGGCCCAGTGACTGCAAGGGCCCATCCCCCCAGGATAAGGTTGGCTGGGCACCAGGGGGTCCCAACCGTGATGGATGGCATGACAACGACCCCCACCTGAAGAAATAACGACCGCAATGCCCATGCCGCCGTCTAAGGCTAAGGTGCAAGCCTAGTGGCCAATCATCCAGGGGCGACCACAGGTGGAGGCACGCCAGCGCGGTTTGGTCGGTTCGGTTTGCCGCTGCACCAGCCGGGGTTCCGGTTGCTCCCGCCGTTCCAAGCGCAAGGGACCGTTAAGGGCAACTGCCGGGGGGGTGTAGACCCGCTGCGCCGTTTGACCACAGGTTGGGCAGGTCACCGGCAGATGCACCTCCGCTAGGGAACGCCACACCTCAAACTCGCCACAGGCCCGGCACCGAAAGTCGTAGGCCGGCATTGCCCCCTCCTAAACCGGCAGAATGTTGCGGTCGAAAATAGCCGTCGGAATCGCCAGAGTGCAGCAGGCGTTGGGAATGTCCACAATGCCACTGATGCGGCCCTCAATCGGCGCACAACTCAGCAACAGATAGGCCTGTTCCCCCGTGTAGCCAAACTTCTGGAGGTATTCAATGGCGTTCAAACAAGCGCGGCGGTAGGCTACATGGGCATCCAGGTAATACTGCTCGCCCGTAAATTCATCCACGGAGATGCCCTCAAACACCAGATATTCCGAGTAGCGGGGTTCCACAGGTCCGGGTTTGAAAATAGGATTAGTCAGACCGTACTTTTCCACACCCCCTTTAATTACATCCACGTGCAGGTCAATATAACCTGCCATTTCAATGGCGCCACAAAAGGAAATTTCCCCATCCCCCTGGGAAAAATGAATGTCTCCCATAGATAACTTCGCCCCCTCCACGTAAACCGGGAAGTAAATGCGCGAGCCTTTGGATAAGTTTTTGATGTCGCAGTTCCCCCCGTGCTCTCGGGGCGGTACCGTCCGGGCGGCTTCGGCGGCTACCCGCTCCCATTCGGACTGGGGTAGGGTACCCAGGATAGCGTTTTGGGGGTTAGGGAGCGCCGCCAAGGGGGGAATTTGGGGTTTCCAGGGCGGCCCCCCTTTTTCCACCAGCGCCTTTTCCCGGGCATTCCACTTAGCCAACAACTCATGGGATGGGGCGCAGCCAATCAACCCCGGATGGGGAATACCGGCAAACCGCACACCGGGAATATGCCGCGACGATGTATAAATGCCCTCAATATCCCAAATGGCCTTGGCGGCGTTCGGAAAATGGTCCGTGAGAAACCCACCCCCATTGTTGCGGTCGAAAATCCCCGTGAATCCCCACTCATCCCCCGGCAACGGGCCAATATCCAGCAAATCCACCACCAAAATATCCCCAGGTTGGGCGCCGTTGACCCAGATAGGACCGCTCAGCACATGCACCACCGTTAGGTCCACATCCCGCACGTCGCTGGGGTCGTCATTGTTGGCAATCTGGCCGTCGGTCCAATCCTTGCACTCAATGCGAAAGGTATCCCCCGGGTTGACCGACACCACCGCCGGAATATCAGGATGCCAACGGTTGTGGCCTGGCACCTCCTGCTCTGTCATAGGCTTAGTCAAATCCACCTTGAATAGGGTCTGGGGCATGAGCCGTCTCCTCCGGTTGAATATGCGTTCATACGTTAGCGGGATGACCGGCCACGGGGCTGTTGTTTTTGTTACCAATGCCCAAGGGGTCTAGGCTGGCAACAGCGCCCGTTTGGGGCCGTGAATCGGGTCTTCCACAATAATCGTTTGCTCCCGGGCCGCCCCCAGAGAGACAATGGCGATGGGCACCTCCATTTCGCTGGCAAGAAACTGCAGGTAGTCCAAGGCGGCCTTGGGGAGTTCCTCCAGGGAACGGCAGTGACTTGTAGGGGTTTGCCAGCCCGGGAGCGTGGCGTAAATGGGGCGACAACGGGCAAATTGACGGCTGCTGTTGGGGAAATTGCGGGTGCGCTGCCCATCCAGCTCATAGGCCACACACACCTTGATTTCCGGCAGTTCGTCCAACACATCCAGCTTGGTGATGGCCATGCAGTCCATGCCGTTAATCCGCACCGCATAGCGTCCAATCACCGCATCGAACCAGCCACAACGCCGTCGCCGTCCCGTCGTCGTGCCGAATTCCGCCCCCTTGTCACACAGGTGGTCGCCCTCGTCCCCGTGCAGTTCCGTCGGAAAGGGACCCTCCCCCACCCGCGTGGTATAGGCCTTGGCCACCCCGATCACCCGGTCAATCATCGTCGGCCCGATGCCGGCCCCCACGCAGGCCCCCCCCGCCACCGGATTGGAGGAGGTGACGTAGGGATAGGTGCCATGGTCCAGGTCCAACAACGTCCCCTGCGCTCCCTCAAACAAAATATTGCGTTTTTGCTGCACCGCCTCCCACAGCACCAACGTACTGTCCACCACGTGGGGGCGCAACCGTTCCCCATAGGCCAGATACTGGGTGATCACTGCCTCGGCATCCAAAGGAGGCCGGTTGTAGAGCTTCTCCAGCAGGATGTTTTTTTGGGCAATGGTCCAGGTCAGTTGCTCCCGCAAGCCCTCCGGGTCGAGGAGGTCCTGGACGCGAATCCCCGTGCGGTCGGACTTGTCGGCGTAAGTGGGGCCAATCCCCCGTCCTGTGGTACCGATGCGGTAGCGACCCCGGGACTCCTCCTCCGCCTGGTCAATCAAGCGGTGGTAGGGCATGGTCACGTGGGCCGTCTGGGAAATCCATAGCCGTCGGGTGGAGACGCCCAATTGTTCTAGTTGGTCCATCTCGGCAATCAGGGCCTCCGGGTCAATCACTGTACCGCTGCCGATAATGCAGTCCGTATCGGGATAGAGAATCCCCGCAGGAATCAAATGCAACTTGAAGGTGCGACCATTGACCACCACCGTGTGTCCGGCGTTGACGCCCCCCTGGTAGCGCACCACCACATCCGCCGACGCACTCAGCAGGTCCGTAATTTTTCCTTTGCCCTCATCGCCCCACTGGGCACCCACAATAATGACGTTTGCCAAGGTCGCCAACCGCTCAAACCACAAGCGATTAAATATATCACAGGGGTTGACCCCGATCAAGAATTGCCCCTGCTGGTCAGGTCTTTGAGGTTGAACAGGAAGGGTACACCGGGGCTATTACCGGTGAGCACCAGCACCTGGGGCATTTGGGCGCCGCCAGACTTCCAGGCCTCAATCGCCTCCTTTTGCAAGACCAGTTCCCCCCCTTGTGCCTTCAGGGTTTCCGCCAACAACCGTTGGGCTTCCGCTTTCCCCTTGGCGCGGTTGATTTCCGCTTGAGCCTCCTGCTCGGCTGCCTGGGCGATGTAGACGGCGCGTTGGGCTTGCTGTTCGGCGATTTGTTTCTCC
This sequence comes from Gloeomargarita sp. SRBZ-1_bins_9, assembly GCA_039794565.1. Taxonomy (NCBI): domain Bacteria; kingdom Bacillati; phylum Cyanobacteriota; class Cyanophyceae; order Gloeomargaritales; family Gloeomargaritaceae; genus Gloeomargarita; species Gloeomargarita sp. SRBZ-1_bins_9. Next base: position 174,223 of record JAUQVX010000002.1, read on the forward strand.
TCCACCGCCTTGGCAAATTCCGGCGTGAAATTCAAGTCCACCACGCTGGTGTCCAGCACAATAATCCCGTACTTTTCCAGGCGACTCTGTAGGGAATTGTCAAAGTCTTTTTTCAGTTCTTCCCGCTGGGTGATGGACTCTTCGGCTGTGCGCCGGGCCGCCGCCACCTTAAAGGACTCCTGGGTTTGGGGGGCAATGATTTTAGCCACGATATTGGCTAAGGACCCCTGGGTGCGGCGGATTTCCACCACCCGGTTGGGGTCAAGGCGGAAGTTAATGGCAAAACGGGCCGTCAGGTCCTGCAAATCCTTAGTAGCGCTCTGGGCCGGTACTTCAAATTTCTGCACCGTTACGTCGTAAACATCCACCCGGGAGATAAAAGGCGGTTTGAGATGCAGGCCCTCCAGCAGGGGCTGGTCTTGGGATTTCCCCAGAATACTGAGCACCCCCGCCTCCCCCGGGTTGATGATCACTACCGAATTCAGCGCCAACAACAGGAATAAGACTGCGAGGATACTGCCCAGCAAATTACTGACATTGGCGCTTTTCACCGTTGCTTGCCTCCCAACCGACCCCCTTTATTATTCCCCAGGGGTGGCTCAATGGCAATAACAGCTCACATCTTGCCCGGCCTGTTCCGCCAGGAAGCACAAGGCTCGCCAGCGCAGGGCCATCAACTCCGGGTACAGGGGATTTAACTGACACAAAGCGGGAATCTTAAAAAGCAGCCGTCCCCGGAAACGAATTTCCCGCTCAAAAGGGCAGCGCGCAGGAATCCACCAGCAAATTTGCTGAGCCATGCGCACATCCCGAATTTCCAGGTGATTGAGCCAATTTTTCAACAGCGACCACATACCTCACCCCTAAAACACAGCCTGACTTATCTGGCGGACGCGACCATTTCCTTCACGTCTCACACCCCACTCCCCATGCTAGGAAATGCCTTTGCTGACTGGCTAGGAGGGTGTCAGGGCATTCTCAGAAAACTGGCCCGTCCCCATGCTTTTCCCAGCACAGCTATACACTTCATTTCTCATCTTAACAAAATTTAACTTTATTTAACTTTAGTTTTTGGTGGGTTACCTGGGGGGGTTGAGTTTACCGCTGCGGAAGCCTTCCAAATCGAGGGTCACGTAGCGAAAGCCCAAGGTTTGAAAGTGCTGCACCAAAGCCCCTAAGTCGGTGGTCTGGACAAAGGCGGGAATCTGGTCAGCAGGGATTTCAATCCGAGCGGTATCGCCGATGGAGCGCACCCGCAGGACGGACCAGCCTTGTTGTCGGAGATAGCGTTCGGCCTGGGCCACCCGCTGGAGTTTGGCCGCATCCAGGGGTTCACCGGCAGGAAAACGAGAACTCAGGCAGGGTTGGGCCGGTTTGTCCCACCAAGGGAGTCCCAAATGGCGGGAGATGGCCCGCACCATACGCTTGTCAATCCCCAGTTCACTCAGGGGCGACCGTACCCCCCGTTCCCGGGCTGCCTGTATCCCTGGGCGGTAATCCTGCTCATCGTCGGCATTGACCCCATCGACCACTTGGGCGCCACCGTCTTGTTGGGCCAGGGCCTGTAGCCGGTCATGGAGTTCGCTTTTGCAGAAATAGCAGCGGTTGACGGGGTTCCGGGCGTAATTGGGGTTGGCCAGCTCCTGGGTGAGGATGCACTGGTGGCGAATGCCGATGAATTGGGCCTGGGCTTGGGCCTCCTGTAGGGCTTCCGGCGCCAGGGACGGGGAAACGGCGGTAACTGCCAGGGCACGCTCTCCCAACACGTCATGGGCCACTTTGGCCACCAAGCTACTATCTACCCCGCCGGAGTAGGCCACAATGACGCGCTCCCACGGTGCAAACCAGCGATACAGGGCGTCAAGGTAATCCTGAATCCCCAGGGCAGTGGTCATTACACTTGCTGCCGTGCGCTCCCCTCAATTTTATGGCGGGGGAAGGGGCAACGGATCAATGCCATCCGTTGAGGGGCTAGAAAAGTCGCAGGGCTATGGCAGTAGCAGGGGGTTCCGCTTGCTCTAGCTCCCCGAAAAGGCAAGGCGGTGATGGGCTTGCGCATCCTGACCCCCATAGCCTGCAAAGCTGGGCCAGGATAGACGCCAACGGCAAGTGGGTCTCCCACTTCCCCACGGGCTAAACCTCTGGCGCAGGCGGGCACATCCCCTAATCCCAAGCCGGATGCAGCAGCAGCGCCTCCAAGGCCCGCACCCCCCGTTTCTGGTCCCATAGGGGCAGGTGGCCCGCCGGTGCGTTCACGCTCCAGATGAATTCCTCGGGATAGCGGGGCCAGGTATCCCCTTTGTACCAGCCGATGGCCTGCCAGAACTTTTCCCAATTACGGCCACAGCCCAACCAAATCTGCCGCTGCACCCGAAAGCCAAACCTCCCCAGGGAATACAACCGCCACAGGGCGTCCAGGGTTTGCAAATCCACCACCGGCAAGCGGCGCACCTCCGTAAAATAGAGCCAAACCCGCCCCTCGACCCCCGCTAATTGACACAACTGCTGGCGCGTCCAGGTATCGGCGGCCTGCCACTGCTCGGCCAAAAGCAACTCCAGCAGTGGCTGGTAGTTCACCCCCTGGCTGGAGCACAAGGGCACCACCCCCTGGGGAAATTTCTCCCTCACCGCCGGCAGGTCCGACCGCCACAGCAGTTGATAGATGCAACCATCCAGCACCTGGGGAAAGTCTGGTCCCTGGGCGCGCTGTTGCAAATACCCCAACAGGGCCAAACCTGCCTCCGGGCCGCCTGATAGCCATTCGGTCAACCAGGTGCGTTGCTGGGCCGGAGAAAGGGACTCCAGCTTGTCGGCGAAATCCGCCACCGCATTCATTGCCCCACTGCCGTCGCCAGGGAGGGTGCGCCGGTGTCCCCCAGCACGTCCGCTGCGTAAATTTCGCAAGCGTTGTTGGGGCTTTCAACCAACTTCACCTTGTACAATTCTGCCCCCAGCTGCCGGATGGGTTCCCGCAACTGCTGGGTGATGTACAGGGCGATGTGCTCCGCCGTGGGCACCACTTCCCAGAAATAGGGGATGTCTTGGTTGAGGAAGGTGTGGTCTAGGGGTTCGACGATCTCCCGCTCGATTACCTCCTGCAGCGCCACCAGGTCCACCACCATCCCCGTAACCGGGTCAATCTCGCCGCGTACGGTGACCTCCAGGTGGTAGTTGTGGCCATGGCCGTGGGGACGGGCGCATTTGCCGTAGGTGGCGTAGTTTTGCGCCTCGGAAAAATCAGCCCGCGCCAGCCGGTGGGCCGCGCTAAAGTGGGTGCCAACGGTCAAATAGGCATTCATAGCCTCTCCTCGGTATTCAGCCCAAAGCTCGGGATGTTCGTACAACTGGATGGATGCCAGGGGCAAGTGGGTCCACAGCCGCTGCCAGATGGCATAGGCGATAAATTCCGTTGCGGGCAGGGTTTGGGCAAATTCCGGCCAGGCTTGGTTCAAAAACGTCTGGTCTAGGGGTTCTACCACCTCCCGCTGGATCACCTGTTTGACCTCCGATAGGTTCAGCACCATGCCGCAATCGTCCATTTCTCCCGCCATGGCCACGTAGAGGGTGTAGTTGTGCCCATGGCCCGGAAACAAGCTGCTTTTGCCAAAGCGCCGCCAATTCTCCGCCTCGGACCATTGGGGGACGTAGTAACGGTGACTGGCCGAAAACTGTGCTCGCCGCCGGATGATACAGCGCATGACCCTCGCCCAAAGTCCCTTTTGATTGTACCGGCCCAGAAGAAGACTTGCCAGCGGGACCCCGGGGTAGAATGACCTAGAGGAAAACGGTTTGGCGGGGGATGCCTGTGGATGGGCTGATACTGGCAGGGACAGGACTGGCGGCAGTGCTGCTGGTGGAAATCATCCGGGATAGCTATCACGCCCTGTGTCATGTCATCCCGGGTTTGGGGCGTTGGCACAACCGGCACCACGCGGCCTACCGCCGGGATTTGTCCATCGTTTCCTTGGAGGCGTTTCGTCAGTCCCAGCTTTACCACGACCTCACGGAGTCCGTGCTGCTGGTGAGCGTCAGCTTGGCGGTGGCCCTGTTAACGGGTCAACCGGGGATGTGGGTGGGGGTGGTTTACGCAGCCAGTTTTTTACTGGGGGCCACGCGGCGTTATCTGTGGGCCACGGGCGATACGGACTACAACCACCGGCCCGGACCCCTCCTGGAACCGCCGAGTCGCTGGTGGGTCAATCGCACCTATCACTGGCGCCACCACTTTGACAATGTCCATGCCTACTACAGCGGCGTGTTTCCCCTGGTGGATAAGGTGTTAGGGACGGCCCTTTCCCTAAAGGGGAAAAAGGTGGGGATTACCGGGGCGTCGGGGGCTTTGGGGCAAGCCCTGTGCCGGGAATTGGTGAAAGCGGGGGCCAAGGTCACGGCTATCACTACCCATCCTGACGGTTTCCCTCGGCAACCCGAGATAACGGTGGTGGGCTGGCAGTTGCACCAGGAGCAGGCTCTGTTGCCGGTGCTGGAGAAGCTGGATATTCTCATCATCAATCACGGGCTGAATGTGTACCGGCGGCGGGATTTTGCGGCGATAGAAACCTCATTGCAGGTGAATGCTCTGTCGGTGCTGCGGCTGATGGAGTTGTTTTTCCAGACGGTCACCGGCCCCGAAGCCAAGGCCACGAAAGAACTTTGGGTGAATACCTCCGAGGCGGAAGTATCCCCGGCCCTCAGTCCCCTGTATGAATTGAGCAAACGCTTGATCGGCCACCTGGTGACCCTGAAACGGCTGGATAATGTCTGTGTCATTCGCAAGATCGTGTTGGGGCCGTTTCAGAGCCGGTTGAATCCCTTTGGGGTCATGTCGCCGGGGTTTGTGGCCAAAGCGATTGTGTTTTTGGCGAAACGGGATGTGCGGGACATGGTGGTGACGGTCAATCCCCTGACCTATCTGCTGTACCCGCTGAAGGAGGCTGTCACCCTCTTGTACTACCGCCTGTTTAGTCGCCCTTCATGCTGACCTTGCATTTGCCGGATGGAACCCTGCGGGTGGCGTTGGCGGATCAGGCGGCGAGTGACCTGCTGTCTCGCTTGCAGGCTTTGCACCGGTCCTGGCAACAGGCGGTTCCCCCACCCCGTCCCCAACTGGATGTGGTTTATGCCGATCCGGTGCGGATAGAGTTTTTCTGTAACCCGAATCTCTGGCCCCATCCCTCGGCGGCCCAGGTGCTGGTGACAGTGCGGCATCCCCAGGTGCAGCTCAGCGCCCAAATGCCGTTGCCCCAGTTGTTAGCGGACCTGGAGGCGTGGTTGGCCGGAGCTTAAGCTAATCCCGTGGGTGTGAGGTGAATGGATGCTAGGGCGATACGGGCGATGGCTACTGGGCAGCGGACTGGGGTTGATGGTGCTGGCGACGGGGGGCTGGTGGTGGCGCAGTACCCAGGTGGCCCCTATCGCCAAAGCTAAACCCTCGGTCAGTTCAGTCGGGCCGTCCCCTCCTGTTCCCCCAACGCCGGCCGCCCCCTGGGCGTGGTCGGTTCAGCGGGTGATGGATAGAACCTTTTTGCCCACCTGGTTTCGGCAGCGGGGGGTGCACTGGCCCAGGGGTACCGCCATCTACGCCGCCCGCATCACACCGGGGGTGGGGGGACCGGCCTACGCCTTTTACGAGGCGGGATTGGGGGCCTTTAGCCAAAACTTTTGGCCGGCATCCACGGTAAAAGTCCTACCGGCGATTGCGGCGCTGGAGTGGGTCCATGCCCAGGGATTCACCGGGGAGGTGACGGTGACCTTTCCCCAAGGGCAAGACACCCTGGCCCGGATCATTGACCGTTCAATTCGGGAAAGTTCGAATTGGGACTACGACTTGACGGTGCAGTTGGTGGGGCTGGATTGGTTGAACCAGCGTTTTTTAACGCCGGAGCGGGGGTTTCCCACCACGACCCTGCAACGGGGCTACAGCGGCCTCAATGTCTACGCCAGTCCCCCGCTGATCCTCCGGGAAGGGGACCGCCAGAAAATCATACCGCGCCGCTGGTTTCAGGGGGTAGGCCGCTGCCCGCGCCGGGGCAATTGCGCCAACCTGTTTGAACTGACGGAAGCCATCCGACGGGTGGTGCTCCACCAGGAATTGCCCCCGGGGGAGCAATTTCGTATCCCGACTGCTGATATAGCCCAGTTAACTACCTCCCTGTGCCAGGCGGAACCGTCGTTTTTTGCCGCCGGCGCTCGGGTGGCCCTAGGACAAACACTCCAGATTTGCCACAAACCGGGTTGGGTCTTGCACCGCCACTGTGTGGATAGTGGGGTGATTACCGCCGGCCAGGAACGGTATTTATTGGCGGTGGCCATGCCGGCCTGGGCAGCAGGAGACAACTGCCAGGGGTTATCGCGCGTAGCTCACCAGGTGTTGACGGCCCTGCGTCAGGCGCCTCCGACCCTTGGGCACCAACCCAGCCAAGGTGAACCCATCCAGGCCCAGTTGATTCCCCGGCCTGGTGGGCACGAGATTCGGGTGCAGGTGCTGGGGGCCGACCGGGTGGCGGTGTGGATCGACCGGCAATCTCTAGGCGAACAGACAGGCCCCGGACCGGCATATCGCTGGGTAAAACGTCTTCATCAACCGGGGGAACGGCTGCTACGTATCCAGGCCTGGCGAGACGGGCAACCCATCGCCTACCACAGTCAACGGGTGACGGTGTCGCCGGTGGAACCGGAAACACCCCCGCCAAGGGCTTGTGAAGCGCCCCTGCCCCCGGTTCCGGCCCAGGTGGTGTATCGCGGCAGTAGTCGCCAAGCCCAGGTGGCCCTGTCCTTTGACGATGGCCCCCACGGTCGTTACACCCCCCGCATTCTGGACATTCTGCGGCAGGAGGGGGTACGGGCCACTTTTTTTGTCCAGGGCCGGATGGTGCGGCAAAATCCCGCCCTTGTGCGGCGTATCCAGGCAGAAGGTCACGAAATCGGCAACCACACCACCCATCATGTGAACCTCACCAGCCTGGGTGCCGGGGAGTTTCGGCAAGAGGTCCGCACCACCCAGGACCTGGTATGTCAGCTTACCGGCAGTCAACCCCGCTATCTGCGTCCCCCCTACGGCAGTTATGACCGCAGGACCGTCAGTTGGACTGGGGAATTGGGCCTCATCCTGCTGATGTGGGACGTGGACACCCGCGACTGGCAACACCGGAACCCCCAGCGCATCGTCCAGATTGTCCAACAACAGGCGCGACCGGGTTCCATTATCCTGATGCACGACATTTTGGCTACAACGGCGGACGCTCTGGCGGCTGTCATTGCCACCCTGCGGGCGAAGAACCTAGAATTGGTGACCGTCGGCCAGTTGTTGGCCCCAGGGGAACCCACCACCCGCCGATGAATCTTACCCCTGACCAGGAACTGGTGTTTCAGGTGCTGGCAGCGGTCGCCTGGGCGGATGAACGTTTGAACCCCGAAGAAATCCGCCTCCTGCTGGACCAACTGGTGACCGATTTCGCCCCCCCCAAGGAACAGGAACAACTCTGGAGCGAGCTGTACGACCGACTGTTTGCCTACTACGACCTGGAGACCCTGGTGCAACAGCCGCCGCCGCTCCACCACCGGGAATGGCTATTGCGCCTGAGTTATCTGCTCATTCAAGCCGGGCAAACCCCTGAGGAAACCGCCATCGTGCCCGCCGAAAAACAGGCCTACCGCCGTCTGGTGGGATGGTTGGATTTACCCCCGGAAACCGTCACCCAGATTGAGCAAGCTGCCCAGGGCGATGTGGCCTTGTACCAAGGGAACCCCCTAGCCGCCCTACGCGCCCATCTCCAGCAATGGTTCGGTTGGGGTTGACGGCCCTAAATAACGCTCCAAGCCCGACGACAGGACCTCGTAAATCAGGGTTAAGGGCCGCCCCTGGTGCCAGAACAAATAATGCCGCCCCCAAAAGGGCCCCGGACTGGCAAAGGCCTGGGCTAGGGCCGGGCAATCCCCGTAGTACAGGCGGCGAATATCCCGATATAGTTCCAGGCGCAAGGCCCGCAGACTAGTCCAAATCGGCCAATCCCGGTTGTGCAAATAGCGGTCCACCACCGCCGCCGGCCACCAGGACGTGGCATAGACCAAACGCTCCCCCGTTGCGGTTTGCAACCAGACCTGTCGCCGCACCCATGGCCCCTCCACCTGCTGGACTTCCGGCGGCGCTCCATCCAACCTCCACCCCACCGGCGCCATATCAATCACCTGCACCGCAATCTCCTGCCCCGTCAAAAACTGCAAATGGCGCGTCAGGGAACCATCGCTCAACAACAGCAACCGCCACCAGGGGGCCAACATCCCCGGCAACAACTGCGCTTCCTCCCCCTGCCAGCGACAATCCAACCGCCACCAGGGCAACACCGACGCCAACTGCATGGCCATATTTTATTAAAGATTGTTAACGCTTTTTTTACTATACCGGATCGCCACTGACCCGGCGGCGGTAGTCCTGGACGGCTTGGGTAATGGCGGTGCGCAGGTCGGCCAGACGGGGGGCAAAGGGGGGCGGGTGGGTTGTCAGCCCCAGCAGGTCGGCGGTAACCACGATTTGCCCATCGCAGTCCGGGCCGGCACCGATACCAATGGTGGGAATGCCCAACTTGCGGGTGATGGCCGCCGCCAGGGCAGCAGGGATGTGTTCTAGCAGCAGGGCAAAAACACCCGCCGCCTCCAGGGCCAGGGCTTGGGCCATCAATTGGTCCGCCTCTTGGGGAGTTTGGCCCTGTTGTCGGTAGCCCCCGAGGCGATGTACCGACTGGGGTAACAGTCCCAGGTGTCCCATTACCGGAATCCCCGCCCGCACCAGACGCCGCACCGTCATCACCATTTGGGGGTCACCCCCTTCGAGCTTCACCGCCTGCACTCCCGTTTGTTTCAACACCTGTCCGGCGTGATACACCGCCAGGGCGGGGCTGACCTGATAGCTCAAAAAGGGCAGGTCACAGACCAAAAAGGCCTCCTTGACCCCCCGGCGCACTGCTTTGGCGTGGTGGATCATCTCCCCAAGGGTCACAGGCAGGGTAGTGTCGTACCCCAGGGCCACCATTCCCAAGGAATCCCCCACCAAAATCACATCCACACCGGCCTGGTCCAGGATTTGTGCCAGGAGATAGTCCCAGGCGGTGACGGCCACAATTTTGCGCCCCTGGTGCTTGTACTGCTGGAGGGTGTGGACGGTACGAGCCATGATGGTTGCGGTTTTTTTCCAGTCTAGGGTGCTGCCGGTGACAAATTCGCTATTGTGAAGGGGAGATAGGAAACCAGAGCCATGGGGGATTGGACGTTGGCGCTGCCGAGTTTTTTGGTCACCCTGCGGGAAGGGGTGGAGGCGGCGTTGATTGTGGGCATTGTATTGGCTGTTCTGGGGCAAACCCAGCGGCGTGACCTGTACGGCTGGGTGGGCTTAGGGGTCGGTGCGGGTGTGGGTTTGAGTGTATTGGGGGGCTGGGGGTTGGTGACCTTGCTCCAGGGAGTGACCCGAGGGCATCCGCGCTGGCAACTGGGGCTGGAGGCGCTTATGGAGCTGGTGGCGGCGGGGTTGCTTACCTGGATGCTGCTGTGGATGACCCGGCAGGGGGGACAGGTGGCCCAGACGGTGCGGCAGCAGTTGAACGACCAGTCCCAAGGGTGGCAGGTGGCTTTGCTGGTACTGGCGGCGGTGCTGCGGGAAGGGCTGGAAACGGTGGTGTTTGTCGGCGCTCAGTTCACCCAGGGTTGGCCGGCGCTGCTGGGGGCTATTGGCGGCCTGGCCGGGGCGGTGACCATCGGTTACTTGCTGTTTGGCCTGGGGATGCGCTTGCCCCTGCGCACCTTTTTCCGGGTGATGGGGGGGGGGCTGCTGTTGATTGTGGGGGGATTGATGGTGAGCACCCTTTGGCATGGCAGTCAAGCCCTGGGGAACGTCAGGTTACTCGGGCCGCTGGTTTGGGATACGTCGGCTTGGTTACCGGATCGCCAATGGCCGGGTCTCCTGCTCAAGGTGCTACTGGGCTATCGAGATCACCTCTACCTGCTGCAACTACTGGCCTACGGGGCGTTGATGGCGCTGGTGGGGGTGGGGTACTACCGAGCATTGGCCCTGGCCGGCAAAACGTCGGCGCTCCAGGGCAATTGAATCCGTATCCAGGCTCCACCGGTATCGGGATGGTTGGCGGCTTGCACATCTCCCCCATGGGCGAGGGCAATCTGTCGAACGATGGCCAGCCCCAGTCCGGTGCCGGGGGGGTAGCCCTGGGGATGACGGTGGCCCTGGTAAAAGCGTTCAAACAGGTGGGGCAGGTCGTCGGGCGCAAAACCGGGGCCTTGGTCAATGATGTCAATGGTTACCTGCTGGGCGTCCGCTTGGGGAGTGGCGGCGATACGAATCACTCCACTGGGGGGGCTGTACTTGATGCTGTTGTCCAGGATATTGCCCAGCATTTGGTGCAGGCGCAGTTCGTCCCCCAACAGCCACAACTCGGACGGTCCTTGGTAGTCCAACTGCAACTGTTTCTGCTGCGCCAGGGGTTCCAGGCTCTGCCAAACGTTTTGGATCAGCAGTGAGAGATTGACGGGTGTGGGGTTGCGCACGGGACGGCGGCCCTGGGCCATCTCCAACCAGTTGTGCACCAGGCGGCTCAGGCGCTGCAATTCCCCCAGCAAGCGGTTTACCCAGGTTTGGAGGGCTGGGTCCACCCGTGCCTGGAGGGCTTCCGCCACCAGTTGCATGGCCGTCAGGGGGGTTTTCAGCTCGTGGGTTAGGTCGGTAACCCACCGGTCCCGGGCCTGGGTGAGTTCCACCAGCGCCTGCCGATTTTCCACAAACACCACCACATCCCCCGTGGAGAGGCGTTGCGCTACAGCTTGCACCGGAACCGGCGGCTGGGTTAATTCGGCGGAGGCATAAAAGTCCCACTCGGCCACCTGTTTCCCCCCTTGGATGCGCGCCCGCTCAATCAGCTGGTCCAGTTCCCAGGAGCGCACCAGTTCCAGGAGCAGGCGGGGTTGACCGGGACGCCAGCGCCGCAAGCCCAATAATTCCCGCGCCGCCGGGTTACACCAGAGTAATTGGTTGTCCCCATCCACCAGCAGGCAGCCCCAGGGCAGGTGGTGGAGCATTTCCAGCCAGGGGGGAGACCGTCGCCGCCGCGGGGCACGCCCCACCCACCAGCCCCCCCAAAAACCCAGGGCCAGGCCCAGCACCAACAGCAGCGCGGCCATCAACCAAAGCGGTAGCCGAAGCCCCGCACGGTCAAGATGTATTCGGGCCGGCTGGGGTCTTTTTCCAACTTCTGGCGCAACCAGCGAATGTGCACATCCACCGTTTTGCTATCCCCCACAAAATCCGGCCCCCAGACCCGATCTAGCAGGCTTTCCCGGGACCAAACCCGCCGGGGGTAGGTCATAAACAGCTCCAGTAGGCGAAATTCCTTGGGTGACAGGTTAACCGGTTCCCCCCGCACCACCACCCGGCATTGCTGGGGATAGAGGTAGATGTCCTTGTAGTGCAAAACGCTGGGTTGGGGCAGGTAGCTCTGGCGTTGCCGGCGCAACAGGGCGCGACAGCGGGCAATGAGTTCCCGGGTGCTGAAGGGCTTGGTCAGGTAATCATCCGCCCCCACCTCCAGGCCCAACACCCGGTCGGTTTCGCTGCTGCGGGCGCTCAGTACCAGGATGGGGGTGGGATTGCCCTGGCGACGCAGCAACCGGCACAGGTCCAAACCGTTCACCTGGGGCAGCATCAAATCCAGCACCACCAAATCGAAGGTGGAGGCCCCCGCCGTCGGTTCATCCCCCAACAACAACTGCAACGCCGTCCGGCCATCCGCCACCGCCGTTACCTCGTATCCTTCTTCCCGCAGGGACAGTTCCAGCATTTCCCGGATTAAATCCTCGTCCTCCACCACCAGGATGCGACTGGGTTTCTCCAAATCCGCCGTAACGGGCAGGTCCAGGGGTTCCAGGGATGGCATAGGGGCCAGACAACACACCGCAATGGTCCTACCTGTCATCTTACGCCAATCTCAATCCCGGCGCTCCGGCAACAGAGGCAACAGCACTGCCCCGGTCATAAACCCCGCCACATGGGCCAAATAGGCAATCCCCGGCATTCCCGGATGTACTGCCGCCGCCCGTAGGGTTTCCAGCACAATCCACACCCCCAGAAACACCGCCGCCGGAATCCGCACCAGGGTGACATAAATCACCAGCACCAGCAGGGTGTAAATGCGCGCCTGGGGAAACCGGACAATATAGCCCCCCATCACGCCGGCAATGGCGCCACTGGCTCCAATCAGGGGAAGGGTGGAGGTGGGAATGACCACCGCATGGGCCAAAGCCGCCGCCGCCCCGCAAAACAAATAAAACCCCAAAAACCGCCAGCGCCCCAGCACATCCTCCACATTGTTGCCAAACAGCCAGAGAAACCACATGTTGCCAAACAGATGGAGAAAACTCCCGTGCAGAAACTGGGAACTCAGCAGGGTAATCGCCCGGTGATCAAACTGGGTAAACAACGCCTTGGGGATGACGGCCCAGGTGTTCACAAACGCCAGCAATTGATCCCGGTCCAGGCTGACCTGGTAAAGAAATACCACCACGCAGGCGGCAATTAGCCCGTAGGTCACCACCGGTGTACGGCGGGTTGGGTTATCGTCGTAAAGGGGAAACACTATGTTAGCCTCAGCCGATGACTGCCACCATTCGCCCCGGTGAAGTGTTTGCCTCCGCCCAGGACTTTGATCAAGGGATTCGCGCCCTTGTCCCCCATTATGACGAGATGTTGACCGCCTTGAGTTTGTGCGTCCCGCCGACGGCGCAGCGCCTTTTGGACCTGGGGGGCGGCACGGGCAATGTCAGTGGACGGCTGTTACAGCGTTTGCCCCAAGCCCAGGTCGTGCTGATGGATTACTCCCCCGCCATGCTGGCCCAGGCCCAAGCCAAACTTCCCCCCAGCCAAGTTACCTTGATCCTGGGGGATTTTGGGGAATGGGCCTTGCACCCGGAGCGCTTTCCCCCCATCGAGCCGGTAGACGCCTGCGTGTCCGCCCTGGCGATTCATCACCTGAGCGATCCCATGAAGGGGCACCTGTTTCGCCAGGTTTTTAGCCATCTGCGGCCCGGCGGTTGCTTTTGGAATGCCGACCCCGTGGTGGCTCCCCATCCCTACAGTGCCGCCTTGTACCAGCGGGTTCGCCAAGAGCTGCTGCCCCCAGAGGCTGTACCTGAGCGGGGTCAGGTCGTCCCTTGTGGCCATTCCGCCCCCGACCAACTGACCACCGTCGCCAAGCAACTGGAACTACTGCAAGCAGCCGGCTTTGTGGGGGTGGATGTGGTGTGGCAGTGGTTTGGTCTAGCCATCGTTGGCGGCTATGTTCCCGCATGACGGTCCAACCTTTGCCCACCTAGACTGGGAGCGGGAGCAGCGCACGGGCATTCCCGAGGTGGTGTGGGGCTTGGGGAAAACGCCCGAGCAAATCGCTGCCATCTTGCAGGCCATCTATCGGCGCACCGGTTTGGCGATGGCCACCCGCGTCAGTCCTGCCGTAGCCCAGGCCATCCAACCCCAATTACCCGCCAGCACCTATGACCCCCTAGCGGAAGTGCTGCTTTTAGGCACACCCCAGGTGAAATATCCCGGCCTGGTGGGGGTGATCACGGCGGGCACGGCGGACCAAAAAGTGGCCCGGGAGGCCTGGTTAACCTTGCAGTACCTGGGTGTGCAGGGGCAGATGTTTCCAGATATAGGGGTGGCGGGACTGCACCGGCTGTTGAACCGCTGGCCGGAGATAGCCCCCTGTGATGTGTTGATTGTGGTGGCGGGGATGGAGGGGGCTTTGCCGTCGGTGGTGGCGGGTTTGAGTGCCGCACCGGTGATTGGCGTACCCACCAGTGTGGGCTATGGCGTCCAATGGCAGGGGTTGGCTCCTTTGCTAACGATGCTCAATAGTTGTGCGCCGGGGCTGGGGGTGGTCAACATTGACAATGGCTTTGGGGCGGCGGTGCTGGCGGTGAAGATCCTCCAAGTGACGGCGCGCCGGAACCGGGATGATAAGATGAAAGCGCCGGGCTAATGGGGAGTTAACCATGACCCGATCCCTGTGGCAACGCTATCAACAGTGGCTGTACTACCACCCTGGCCTGGATTTTTACGTGGATGTCAGCCGGGTACACAGCATTACGGATGCGCTGTTTTATGACCTGCAGCCTAAATTTGCCCGGGCGTTTCAGGACATGGCTGCTTTGGAGGCCGGCAGCATCGCCAACCCAGACGAAAACCGCATGGTGGGGCACTACTGGCTGCGCGCCCCCGACCTGGCCCCCACCCCGGACATCCAGCGGGACATCCGCGAGTCGGTGGACCGGGTGGAACGCTTTGCCGAGCAGGTGCACCGGGGGGACATCCGCGCTGTCAACGGGGAAAAATTCACCGACATTGTGGCCATCGGCATTGGCGGCTCTGCCTTGGGACCCCAATTTGTCAGCCAAGCCGTAGCACCGGTGCATCCCCCGCTAGAGATTCACTTCATTGACAACACCGACCCGGCGGGCATGGACCGGTTGGTGCAGCACATGGGCGACCGGTTGCAAACCAGTTTAGTCCTGGTGACTTCCAAGTCGGGCGGTACACCAGAAACCCGCAACGGCATGTGGGAGATCCAGCGGGTGTTTCGGGAACGGGGCTGGCCCTTTGCTCCCCAGGCGGTGGCCATCACCATGCCCGGCAGCGAGTTAGACCAGACGGCCCAGCGGGAGCAGTGGTTAATGCGCTTCCCCATGTTTGATTGGGTGGGGGGGCGCACATCGGAGTTTTCGACGGTGGGGTTGGTGCCGGCGGCCTTGCAAGGGATTTCCATCCGGGAGATGTTGCGGGGGGCGCAGGAGATGGACCAGGCCACTCGGATCCCCGAGGTACGGCACAATCCGGCGGCGTTGTTGGCCCTGGCCTGGTATGCCACGGGACGGGGGCACGGCGAAAAAGACATGGTGATCCTGCCCTACAAAGACAGCCTGGCGTTGCTGAGTCGTTACCTGCAGCAGTTGGTGATGGAATCCCTCGGCAAAGAAAAAGACTTAGACGGCAACATTGTCCATCAGGGGATTGCGGTTTACGGCAACAAGGGTTCCACCGACCAGCACGCCTACGTACAGCAACTGCGGGAGGGGTTAAATAACTTTTTTGTGACCTTTATTGAGGTGTTGCGGGACCGGGACGGCGGCGATTGGGAAATTGAACCCGGGATCACCACCGGGGATTATCTTTCTGGTTTCCTGCAGGGCACCCGCCAGGCCCTCTACGAAAAGGGGCGGGAGTCCATTACGATTACGATACGGGAGGTGACGCCCAAAACCGTGGCGGCTTTGATTGCTCTCTATGAACGCGCTGTGGGGCTATACGCTTCTTTAATTAATGTCAATGCCTATCACCAGCCGGGGGTAGAAGCAGGGAAAAAAGCCGCCAGCGCCATCCTACAGTTGCAACGCCGCTTGCTCAAAACCCTGCGGGCGTATCCCAACGGTCTGACTCTGGAGGAAATCGCCCAGAAAGTAGAAGCCCCGGAGGAAATCGAAACCATTTACCAAATCCTACGGCATTTGGAGGCTAACCGAAGGGGAGTGGAATTCATCGGGGAGCGCCACAAACTCACAGGTCTGCTGGTGCGCTGGTGCGGGTCGGGGTTGTGATCATCTCCACCATTCGGTTTGGTCGGCTGGGGAATCGTTTGCTCCTATTGAGTCATTTGATTGCCTACGGGTGCGCCACCGGTCGGGAGGTTCTGGACTTGGGCTTTTGGGAATACGGTCAGTATTTTGCTGCAACAGCCCCCCAGTCCTACTGGGTCATGTTCCCACCCCATCAGCGTCCCTGGCATGGCCTCCCGTGGCCCCGTCTCCAACGGCGAATCAACAAAGAACTGCGGCGCTGGCTCAGCCATGGGTCATTCATCCCCCGAAACTGGCAAATCATTCCCGGCTATGCACCCGATGTTGTCCTAGAAGACGTTGTTGCTCCCCAAGCCCAAGTAGTCCTGGTGCGGGGCTGGTATGTGCGCTCCCGGAACATCGGTCCATACGCCCCGGTGGTGCGCCAATTTTTTACCCCCTTGCCCGTCTATCAACGGAACATTCAACAGTTGATCACTCCCCTGAAAGATCAATACGATGTGTTGGTGGGGGTGCACATTCGTTTAGGGGATTATCGGGATTATCGGGAGTGGCGTAATGGTGTTTACATCTATCCCTTGGAAACTTGGCGGGCTTTGATGGCCAAAATGGTGGACCTGCTGGCTTTCCAAAGGGTGGGATTTCTCATTTGTTCCGATGAAGATTTGCGACCCCAAGCCCATCATTTTCAAGGACTGCCAGTGTACTACGGAACCGGTCACATCATCGAAGACCTATATAGCCTTGCTGCCTGTGACTATTTACTGGCAACGCCGAGTACCTACAGTGGTTAGGCCGCTTTTTACGGTCAGGTGCCCATTTATTTCCTGCCGGTTAAAGACCAAGTCCCCCAAGCGATTGCCCACTTAACCCTATCCCAATTGGCATTGCCCACAGAACCCTACAGAACCGGAAGCGGCGGTGGGAACCAGGGTCACGCGGATGACGTCTCCACGGCCAGCCAAGTCACAGGCACCTCCCCACCAACATGTGGCCAGACCATTTCCGACGGCGTTTGCGCGAAGAAGCAGCCAAATGGCGACAAGAAGGATTAATTTCCGAAGAAACTTGGCAGGTTCTTGTCACCCGCTATGGGTTAGAGCGACTGACACCCCCAGTGCTGACCTTCAGTGCCATCCTCTATGGCGTCGGTGGGATTTTGGTCGGTCTGGCGGTCATGACCTTTGTGGCGGCTAACTGGCCAGGTCTAAACAAAACAACCAAGCTGATTTTGCTGCTGGCATTGTTAATCGGTAGTAACACGGGCGGCTTTTACCTGTGGCAGTACACCCCTAACTTCCGGCGTTTGGGTCAAGGCATCCTATTAGCTGCCGGTTTGGTTTTGGGGGCGGTAATAGCCCTAGTGGCCCAGATATTCCATCTCAGCGGCCCGGTGCAGGACTTGTTTTTTTTCTGGAGTGTAGGGGTTCTGGTCGTGGCCATCAGCTTGCGGCTGTTACCCCTGGGAGTGATGGGGTTGATTCTGTTGGGTCTTGGGTACATGAGTTATTTGGTAGAGGGCGGGGTATCGGCCACCGACTGGATCGGTGATGGATTTCCTTATATTTCTGTGTTAATACTACCCCTGGCCTATTGGCTCAACTCACGGGTCATTTTTACCATGATTGTCGGCCTGTGGGTTTGGAGTAGTTGGGTTGTCATTTCTGGGCCGCTGGGGCTGGCTTTACCGGCTGTGATTTTGTGGGGTTATGGGGATAGGTTCCGACTGGATGATTGGGGGAGGAAGCTATGCCCGACAGCACAAAGAATGCAGCCAATAGCTAGGGGAATAAGTGTTTTTTTGGTCGGTTTTGGTCTATTCATCTATGCCTTTCGATGGTCTAGGGATGCTTCGGGTTGGGATGACGCTAGGGGCAGTTATTTGGTGGTTATCCTCCTGATTTTGGCTGCCTACGTAATTCTCTATCACTTGCTCTACCGGCGGGAACCGACGACTTGGGGGTTGCTGGGGACTGCCCTAGTGTTTGCTATGGTTAGCCTTGCCCCTTCCGGAACTGCTGATCTTCCTTTCTACGTCTTGATGGTTAATACACTGTTACTGCTCTATGGCCTGGGTCTGATGTATCTGGGCATTGGGCAACAACGGCGGGGACTTTTTTGGTTGGGCTTGGTCCTGCTGTGTTTACAGGTCATTAGCCGGATGTTGGAGTATGAGACGGGATTAATTCCCAAGGCGATAGGTCTCGGTTTGTGTGGTCTAGGTCTTATGGGTGCTGGTGTGGGTTTTGAGCGTTATCTCGCCAGTGCA